>JACCUF010000372.1 GCA_013811975.1 Geodermatophilaceae bacterium
GTGGCCGCCGGTGTGCCGCTTGACGACCCGACCCGGAACTACCGAGACAGCCGACACAAGCCGGAAATGCTCTGCGCGCTCACCCCGGTGGAGGCGTTCTGCGGCTTCCGGGCCGTTTCGGAAACGATCACCCTGCTGGATGAGCTCGCCGTCCGTGGGCTCGACGGTCTGCGTGACGTGCTGACTCGATCTGGGCTCGAGAACTCGCTGCGATGGGTCTTCGATCTACCCGACGGTGCGGTCGGCGCGGCGGTCTCAGCTCTTGGCAAGTCGGCCGGCTCCGTACGTACTGGCTCGTACGTCGATGCCCTGCAATGGATCTCCCGTCTCGCCGGGGAGCATCCACAGGACCGTGGGGTCATCCTGTCGTTGCTGTGTGACTTCATCCGACTCGAACAGGGGCAGGCGCTGGTCATCCCCCCAGGTTGTCTACACGCCTACCTCTGCGGGGTAGGTGTCGAGATCATGGCCGAATCAGACAACGTCCTGCGCGGCGGGCTGACGGCCAAACACGTGGATGTCGATGAACTGCAGCGCGTTCTGGACATGTCTGGTTCTGGACCGCTCGTGCTTCCGGGCGAGACGGACGCGGCCGGGCGTACCGAGTTCCGGACCGAGATTGAAGAATTCGCGTTGAGCCGGCATGAGATCACCGACACCGTTGTCCTGGACGGTGCCCGGCCGAGACTCATCCTGACGGTGGACGGTTCAGCGCGCTTGCATGCCGTCGACGGCTCTGTGCTCGACTTGCCGCGCGGCCAGGCCGCGTTTCTATCTGCCGCCGACGAGGGCGTTTCGCTGAGCGGACCGGCCGTCGTCTTCGAGGCGACAACAGGGCTTCGCCGACCCGCGAAGAAGGAGGTCGCTCAGTTGGTGGCGCGCCGACACACCACGAACAGCCAGTCTTCTCCACGACCGGGAAGGTGACCCAAGCTGAGCAGTTCCCACCGTGTTCAGGTTGAGAACCTCGGTCAGCTCCCCTCTCCACCACGGAACCGGAGGCCGAAGACGAAACCAGCCGACAACCCGGCTCCTCGTTGCTGCGTCTTTCGGTTGCGAACGCAACCCTCCTACGATGCCGCCGTGGCTGCGCATACTGGGTTCGAGGACCTCCGACTGGACACCGACCCGGTCACCCTTCGGGAGGTCGTCGAAGACCCGCAGCCGCTCAGGTTGATCCTCGATGCCGTGCAGGAGGCCCTGGACGCGGCCGCTGACGATGACCGGGCAGAACGAAGTCGCCTGTACGGCCAGCAAGGCGTCCTGCTTCGCCTGCTCGGAGATCTGGACGGTGCCCTGGTCGCGGGTCGGCTGAGTTTGCGGTACTCCGGAGATGATCCGGCCCTGGTCACCGTCGCCGGCGTTCGGCTTGCCCACATACACCAATGGCGAGGTGAATACCAGGTAGCCGACGGGATCTACACCCAGGCACTGGAGGGTGCCCCGGACGGATATCGCTCGTTCGCATGTCAGCATGCGGGCAAGAGCCGGTACGAGCAAGGTGATGCCGATGCGGCCATAGGGCACTTCGAGAACGCCGTACGTCTGCGCGTCTCGGGTCCGGCAGACCTCCTGGCCGCGGCCCAGCAGGCACTGGAAGCGGCTCGGCGGCTCAAGAATGACGTGGATCTGTCAGGGTTGTAGCGACAAACCCTGCCACAATGCTGTAAGGTAATCGCCGATGGAGTCGGCAACGGTGCACACCGCCGCACAGACCACCGGCTGGTCGGTGCGGATGTTGCATTATCTGGATGCCGCCGGCTTGGTCAGTCCACCCCGTAGTCGCAGCGGTTACCGGCTCTACGGCGAGCGCGAGACCGCTCACCTGCGTGAACTGCGTCAATTGCTCGCGGATCACGATCTGCGACCGGCCGACCTCCAGGTGGCGTTGCGGCTGCGCAGCGAGCCGGCCCTTCGGCGCGCCGTCGATGACTGGCTCGGCGCGTCAACCGCCCCATCCCAGACTTCGCGAGCCCCAGGAGCTCACCAAGACGACCCCCAGGATCCGGGTGTGGTCAAGGGCCCGTCGGTGGTTACCGACCCGTCGACTTCATGGCTGCGCTTCGAACAGGACAAGCACTCCCGAGCACTTCAGAGCCACAACACCACCCCGTAGAAGGAGAACGCATGACCGCCCCTACCACGACCACGACTGACCGGCCGACCCTCGGCGCCGACGACTACAAGGTCGCCGACCTATCCCTGGCTACCTTCGGCCGCAACGAGATCCGGCTTGCCGAGAACGAGATGCCTGGCCTCATGTCGCTGCGCGAGGAGTTCGGCTCCAGCCAGCCACTCGCCGGCGCTCGGATCGCCGGGTCGCTGCACATGACGGTTCAGACGGCCGTACTGATCGAAACGCTCACCGCTCTCGGCGCCGATGTGCGCTGGGTCAGCTGCAATATCTTCTCCACCCAGGACCACGCCGCCGCCGCGGCCGTCGTGGGCCAGGGCACTTCCGAGGCGCCGACGGGAACGCCGGTGTTCGCCTGGAAGGGCGAATCCCTGGACGAGTACTGGTGGTGCACCGATCAGCTGTTCAAGTTTGCCGACGGACAGGGTCCGAACATGATCCTCGACGACGGGGGCGACGCGACGCTGCTGGTCCACAAGGGCGTTGAGTTCGAGGCGGCCGGCGTCGTCCCTAACCCGAACACCGCCGAATCCGAGGAGTACGCGGTCATCCTGAAGCTGCTGACCCGCACCCTGTCCGAGACCCCGGACCGCTGGACCAAGATTGCCGTCGACATCAAGGGAGTCTCGGAGGAGACCACCACAGGTGTCATGCGGCTGTACGAATTCGCCCGTGCCAACAAGCTGCTCTTCCCGGCGATCAACGTCAACGACTCGGTCACCAAGTCGAAGTTCGACAACCTCTACGGCTGCCGGCACTCGCTCATCGACGGCATCAACCGGGCCGTGGACGTCATGATCGGCGGCAAGGTCGCCCTCGTCCTCGGATACGGCGACGTGGGTAAAGGCTGCGCGGAATCCCTTCGGGGTCAGGGCGCGCGAGTCATCGTCACCGAGATCGACCCGATCTGTGCCCTGCAGGCATCAATGCACGGCTACCAGGTGGCTCGGCTCGAGGACGTCGTCAGCACCGCCGACATCTTCATCACCTCGACCGGCAACAAGGACATCATCACCGCCGAGGACATGGGCAAGATGAAGCACCAGGCGATCGTCGGCAACATCGGGCACTTCGACAATGAGATCGACGTCGTCGGACTGGCCCGTACGCCGGGCATCGTGCGGAACACCATCAAGCCGCAGGTCGACGAGTGGACCTTCTCCGATGGTCACTCGATCATCATGCTGTCTGAGGGCCGCCTGCTGAACCTCGGCAACGCGACCGGGCACCCGAGCTTCGTGATGTCGACCTCGTTCACCAACCAGGTCCTCGCCCAGATCGAGCTGTTCGCGCACGGTGAGCGCTACGAGACCGACGAGAACCAGGTGTACGTCCTACCCAAGCACCTCGACGAGAAGGTCGCCCGCCTGCACCTCGACGCGCTCGGGATCCAGTTGACCGAATTGTCCAAGGAGCAGGCTGCCTACATCGGCGTCGACGTGGCCGGACCGTACAAGTCCGATCACTACCGCTACTGAGCGACGCAGCTAGGCATAGCGGCGCCGCTACCGGGGAAACGGTGATGCCCGCATCCGGCCGGGTGGAGGCGATCGGTCGGATCGCCTCCGCCCGCCGGGACATGCCGCTGGTCGCCGGAATGCCCAGCTGCCACCCGGCGCCTGGCCCGCTGTCCGGTCGAGTGATCGCGGCCTGCGTCCACCTCACTCCGGAGACCGTCGTCCTCGTCGAGACGCTGCGCGGTCTCGGTGCGCGGCTGCGGCTTTGCGCTGCGAACCCATTGTCCACTCAGGACGGTGTGGCGAGCCACCTGCGCCGGCTCCCTGGCGTAGAGGTGATCCTAGGAACCGCTGATTGGGACGGATACCGGTGGGCGGTTGAAGAAGTCGCCAGCCAAGGCGCGGATCTCGTCATCGACGACGGCGCTGATCTCATTCTTGCCGTGCAGGCGAGCCCTGATCATGCCGGCCGACCGTTGTTGGGGGCCTGCGAGAGCACGTCCACCGGAGCTCTGCGTCTGCAGGCTGCACAAGACTCCGGCAGCCTCGGCGTGCCGGTCTTCGCCATCACCCGCAGCGCGGCCAAACGCCTCTACGACGACTTGCACGGCACCGGCCAGTCCGTACTTGACGCACTTCTCCGCACGACGAATCTGCTGCTGGCGGGCCGCGTCGCGGTGGTTGCCGGATACGGCACCTGCGGACGGGGGATCGCCAGCCGGTTACGGGCACTCGGCGCGCAGGTTGTCGTCACCGAGATCTCCCCGCAAGCGGCCCTGGAGGCAAGCCTCGACGGGCTCGCCGTTCGCCCCATGGCCGAGGCCATCGGTGACGCCGATCTGGTCGTCACCGCAACCGGCAGCCGCGACGTCCTGACCGAACAGCACCTGATCCGGGCCAAGAACGGTGTGATCCTGGCCAATGCCGGTCATTTCGACGTCGAGATCGATGTCGATTGGCTGCGCGGGACCGGCCCAGGCACAGCAGTACGACCGGGCCTGGTGTCCTACTCGCTGCCGAGCGGGCAGGACGTGCTGCTCGCAGCAGAGGGGCGTGTCGTCAATCTCGCCGCGGCCGAGGGGCACCCCCCGGCCGTCATGGACGTCACCTTCGCCACCGTGGCGCTCTGTCTACTCGAGTTGGGTGCAGCCGATCCCAAGACGAGCGCAACCACTGGGCTGCAACATTATTCGGCTGGAGTGCACTCCGTTCCCGCACACATCGACACGACCGTGGCACGCCTGGCACTGGTTCATGCCGGCGTTGCGCTGGACGTCCCGACCAACGCCCAGCAGGCATACTTGCGGACCTGGGGCGGCCCGGTGCGCGCCGGCACGAACCGCGATCACGCAGAATAGGCCCATGACCGCTGCACGCTCCAGGGTTCTCGTTGTCGATGACGACCCATCCCTGGCCGAGATGCTGGGCATCGTCTTGCGCGCGGAGGGCCTGGAGCCTGCTTTCGTGGCCAACGGAGCACGCGCGGTCTCGGCCTTCCGGGAGGTCCGACCGGACCTCGTGCTGCTGGATCTGATGCTGCCGGGAGCTGATGGAATGCAGATCTGCCGCGAGATCCGCCAGGAGTCCTTGGTCCCGATCATCATGCTCACGGCCAAGGCCGACACGGTGGACGTCGTCAAGGGACTGGAGGCTGGCGCCGACGACTACGTCGTGAAGCCGTTCAAGCCGATCGAACTCGTGGCGCGCATCCGCGCGCAGATGCGCCGCACCGACACCGACCACCCGGAGACCCTCGCCATCGGTGAGGTGACCATCGACGTCGCCGGCCACCAGGTCCGCCGGGACACCACGGCAATCCTGCTGACACCGCTCGAGTTCGACCTGCTCGTTGCCCTGGCCCGCAAGCCGCGGCAGGTCTTCACCCGCGAACACCTGCTCGAACAGGTCTGGGGATACCGGCATGCGGCTGACACCCGGCTGGTCAACGTGCACGTACAGCGCCTGCGGTCCAAAGTGGAGATCGATCCGGAACACCCCGAGATCGTCCTGACCGTACGAGGAGTCGGCTACAAGGCCGGACCTCCGTAACCGCGCAGCTACGACGTAGATGACCACTTCCCTGCTCAGCAACTGGCGGACTCGCCTCGAGGGTGTCGTTCGCGAGATGCGCCTGCGCGCGCGGATCGCCGGACGGGCTACCTGGCGACACTACCGCCGCTCCCTGCAGCTGCGCGTGGCCCTCATCACGATGGCAGTTGCCGGCGCCGTGGTCGTCATCATCTCCGTCATCTTGTTCAATCAGATCCGCACCCAGCAGCTGGAGGCGAAGAAGGACGCGGCGATCTCGCAGGCCCAGGTCGGGGTCCAGTACGCGCGCAACCAAGTCGTCGCCGTACCCTCAGGAGATCCCCGCTCGATCCGAGAAACCCTGCAGCGCACGGTAGACGAGTTGCGCACTCGCGGCGGGAGCGCCGGACAGTTCGCGATCGTCATGATCAACCGGGACACCCCGACCCCGTTGACCCAGCCGTCATTCGCCGGCCTGACGCCGGCCCTGCCCGCCGACCTGATCTCCACAGTCGGTGAGGGCACGCAGACCTACAAGTACGCGATGATGCCGACCGAAGGTGGAGCCGCCGTTCCCTCCCTCGTCGTCGGCGCCCCTGTTCCGAGCCAGGCTGGCTCCTACGAGCTGTACTACGTCTTCCCGCTGGATCAGGAGCAGCGCAGCCTCGAGGACATCCGGAGCACTGTGGTGGTATCCGGCCTGGCCCTAGTCGTCCTGGTCGCCGGGATCGGGACCCTGGTCACTCGCCTGGTGGTCAGTCCGGTTCGGCTGGCCGCCCAAACCGCAGAACAGCTGGCCTCCGGACAACTGGAGCGGCGGCTACCTATCCGCGGGGAAGACGATCTGGCCAGGCTGGCCGGTTCTTTCAACCGGATGGCGGCCAGCTTGCAGAGACAGATCACCCAGTTGGAAGACCTGTCCCGGTTGCAGCAGCGGTTCACCAGCGACGTCTCGCACGAACTCCGGACACCACTGACCACGGTGCGGATGGCCGCCGACATCCTGCACAGTGCCCGGGCCGACTTTGCGCCTGATGTGGCCCGCTCGGCTGAGCTCCTGCAGACCGAGCTCGGCAGATTCGAGGGTCTGCTCACCGACCTGCTGGAAATCAGCCGCTACGACGCGGGCGCTGCCAGTCTCGCTGCCGAGCCCACCGAACTCGGACCACTTGTACGGCGGGTGCTGGCCGCGGCAGACCCGCTGGCACAGCAGCGCGAAGCAACCCTGCACCTGACGCTGCCCGGTGATCCGGTGATCGCCGAGATCGACCCGCGACGCGTCGAGCGGATCCTGCGCAACCTGACCCTCAATGCGATCCACCACGGCGATGGCGGCCTCATCGATGTGACCCTTGGAGGTAGCCGGACAGCGGCCGCGATCACGGTTCGCGACTATGGGCCAGGCCTGAACAATGAAGAAGCCTCCAGAGTCTTCGATCGGTTCTGGCGGGCCGACCCGGCCCGCAGCCGACACGGTGGTGGGACGGGTCTCGGACTGTCCATCAGCCGGGAGGACGCTCGGCTGCACGGTGGATGGTTGCAAGCGTGGGGTCGGCCCGGAGAGGGCGCACAGTTTCGACTCACCCTGCCCCTCGTTCAGGGAGTCGAGCTGGAGGGCTCTCCGCTACCACTGGAACCGCGGGCTGAGACCATCGATCCTTACGACCTCCTCGCCAGACCGACCGGGGCAAACTCATGACCCGGCGTCGCCCGAAGGTGCGACTGACGGTGTCCGCGGCCGTCCTCGGACTGCTGATCAGCGGCTGCTCGACGGTGCCGACAGATTCCGCAACGGTGGCGATCAACCAGGTCAGCGGCGGCGTGGACGAGCCGGTCGGGGTCGAGCCGCTCTCCCCGGAGCCGGGCGCCAGCCCCGAGGAGATCGTCCGCGGCTTCATCGAATCCTCAGCGAGCACGGTTCAGGGTCGTCCGGTGTCCCGGGAGTACCTGACCGCAGCACGTGCGCAGAGCTGGGACGACACCGCCAGCATCACAGTGATAGAGCCGGAGATCTCCGCGGTCACCTCCGGGGCGGAGAGGATCGTCACAGTGACTGGTCAACTGGTGGGCATGGTGGACCGGGCCGGCACATTCACGCCGGATATCGATCAGTTCACCATCGACCTGGCGGTCGCGCAGGAGAACGGGCAGTGGCGGATCGCTGAACCACCCGGGGGCATCTTCATCTCTCGGCCCGATTTCGTCCGCGCCTATGAACAACGAGACATCTACTTCCTGGACGGGACCAGCCGCTTCGTCGTACCCGACCCGAGGTTCTTCGTGCGTGGCGGCCGGGTCCAGTCCACCCAGCTGGTGGAGCGGCTCATCGCCGGGCCCAACTTGTGGCTCGCTCCGGCCGTGCTCAACCAACTCGGGAACGTGAAACTGGCCAGCAACGTCCTGGTGACCGGTCGTACGGCGCGTGTCGAGCTGACCCAGGTCGGGGCTCGGAGCAACGAGGTACTGGAGGGGCTCTCGGCGCAACTGGCCTACACGCTGCTCGGCCAGCTCTCCATCCAGAGCCTCGAGGTGACGGTGGACGGCACCGCCCTGCAGTTACCCAGCGTCGGTTCGGTCCAGGAGCTGTCCGACTGGCTGAGCTTCGACCCGGACGCCGACGCCGGGGTGGTCGCCGGCGTGGGTCACTACATCGAGGCGGGTGGTGTATGGACTCAGGACGGCCCCATCCCGGGACCGGCCGGTGACGGGTCCTACGGCCTGACCAACGCGGCAGTCTCCATCGAGGAGGACAGCAGTGAACTGCTCTCCCTGGCTGGGCTGGCCGTCGCCCCGGGACAGTCGGCGACCTTGTATGTCGGTCCCTATGGCGGAGATCTCATCGAGGTGCTCACCGACGGCCGGTTGACCGCTCCGACGTGGAGCGACGTGGCCGAGGAGGTATGGACGGTCCGCAACGGCAGCGACGTCGTACGGATCCCGACCGGAAGCCCGGCCCAGGCCGTCCCCGCTCCCGAGTTGGCCGGTACCGGTGCGGTACGGATCTTCCAGCTGGCCAGGGGTGGCTCTCGCGCGGCGCTGATCATCGAGACCGAAGCAGGACCGGCACTGTTCATCGCGCGGATCGAGCGCACCGCGGACACGATCCAGGTCAGCTCCCCCCTCGCGATCGCCCCCAGCCTGACCGGCGTTCGAGACGTCGCATGGACGTCCGCCGACAGCCTCATCGTCCTGGCCACCGAGTCCAGCGGCGAGCAGGTTGTCCCGTACACCATCGGTGTGGACGGCTGGGGGATCACCGAATTGACGACCAATGGCCTGCCCGGAGAACCCGACACGGTGGCCGCGGCTCCCAATCGAGCGCCGCTGGTCTCGGCGGCCGGCACGGTCTGGCAGTTCATCACCGAGGTCTGGGCGGTTCTGATCCGCGGTCAGGCTCCCCTGTCTGGTACGGCGCCGTTCTACCCCAGCTGAGCCCCAGCCCCGGGCCCGGCTGTCCACAAGACCCTCGGCCGCTTCCACAAACCGACCCCGGCCCGCCTGTCTGACAGTCCTCGGTCCATCGTCAGTCCGGTGAATGGTGCGCCGGCGGCAGGTGGCCCGACACTGCTGTCCAGCTTGATGGAGTTGCTGCTGCCACGAGCTTGCGTCGGCTGTGGCCAGGACGGCAGTGCCTGGTGCCCGCACTGCCTGGAGGTCGAGTTCGATCCGGTGCTGCACCGCCCCGATCCGTGTCCGCCGATGCTGCCGTCGCTGGCCGCGGCGGCGACCTACTCCGGCAGCGTGCGCAGTGCCGTCCTGGCGGCCAAGGAGCGAGACCGTCGTGAACTGGACCGGCCGCTGGGCGCGATGCTGGCCGCAGCGGTGGGTCTGCTGATCACCTCCGAGCCGGTGCGGGCGAGCCGATTACTCCCGCTGTGGCTCGTCCCCGTACCAGCCAGTCCAGCGGCCCTACGCAGCCGCGGGCGCGATCATGTCAGCGACTGGACGCGGTGGACGGTGCGCTGCCTGCGGGCCGCAAAGATCGCGGCACGTTGCATCCCGGCCCTACGTCGGACCTCAAGTGGCCTGGACTCGGTGGGCCTCGATGCCGCTGCGCGGGCGGTCAATCTCAGGGGAGCCTTCGCGCTCGGACGCATCAGCGCGCCGCCGCAGGGCACGATCCTCATCGTCGTGGACGACATCGTCACCACCGGAGCCACCCTGGCCGCAGCCAGTATCTGTCTGTCGACCGGCTTCGATCTCGATCCGGAGCAGTTGGGGGCGGCTGTCGTGGCGGCGACGCAGCGGCATCGAGCGCTGTGACATCGGGTATACCGATCGTTCTCTGGCCGATCGCGGGTGAACCCACTAGCGTCCTGCAGAATCCACCGTGAACGTGTCGATTACGGAGAGGTGGTGTTTGCCTCCCAGCTGTGACATTCATGTCGTAAAGGTCCACACGGCACGACCGATGGGAGTTTGCGTGGAAATCGTTGTCCGAGGCCGAAATGTCGAGGTCCCTGAGCACTTCCGTACCCACGTCGGCGAGCGATTGGCCCGAATCGAACGCTACGACCACAAGCTGATCCGTATCGACGTCGAGTTGCTGCACGAACGCAACCCTCGGCAGTCCGATTCCTGTCAACGCATCGAATTGACCTGCAAGTCCCGAGGACCCGCTGTGCGCTCCGAAGCCTGCGCCAGCGACTTCTATGCCGCGCTGGATCAAGCCTGTACCCGGCTGGAGAATCGTTTCCGGCGCAGTGCTGACCGGCGGCGAGTGCATCATGGCCGGCACACCCCGACGAGCGTGGCGGCAGCCACCGCGGCGGTGGCCGCTCGGGGATACGAAGTTCCCGTCGGCTCGCTGGCCGAGGCCATGAGCAACGACGGCGATGACCAGGCCACGCGGGCTGAGCAGGTCGCGCGCCAATCGGTGCTCGTCGATGATCATCTACCCGGTCGGATCGTCCGGGAGAAACAGCACCCCGCCGAGCCGATGAGCATGGATCAGGCACTGTTCGAGATGGAACTGGTCGGTCACGACTTCTACCTCTTCGCCGACGAGGCCAGCGGTGCCCCCAGCGTGGTGTATCGCCGCAAAGGCTATGACTACGGCGTCATCCGGCTGACCGGCTGACACCCGCTTACCATGGGTGTTGTCTCGCTCCGGCTCGGACGGGGCCCGTTGACTTCTCAGGAGAGCTTCACATCGTGGTACTGCAGAGGATCCTGCGCGCAGGCGAAGGCAAGATCGTCCGGCGACTGGTCAAGATCGCCAATCACATCGAGACCCTCGAGAACGATGTCGCCGATCTGACCGACGCCGAACTGCGGGCCCGGACCGACGAGTTCAAGGAGCGTCTCGCCGATGGGGAGACCCTCGACCAGCTGCTGCCCTCGGCGTTCGCGACGGTGCGCGAGGCCGCGATCAGGACGTTGGGCCAACGCCACTTCAAGGTGCAGCTGATGGGCGGCGCCGCGATGCATCTCGGAAACGTGGCAGAGATGCGCACCGGTGAGGGCAAGACCCTGGCCGGAACTCTGCCTGCCTACCTCAACGCGCTGTCCGGCGACGGGGTGCACGTGGTTACGACCAATGACTATCTCGCTCGTCGGGACGCGGAGTGGATGGGTCGGGTACACCGGTTCCTTGGCCTGAGCGTCGGTGTGATCCTGGCCAACGAGCGCCCCGAGCACCGCCGCGAGCAGTACGCCTGTGACATCACCTACGGCACGAACAACGAATTCGGGTTCGACTATTTGCGCGACAACATGGCCTGGAGAGCCGACGGCCTGGTTCAGCGTGGCCACAACTTCGCCATCGTCGACGAGGTCGACTCGATTCTCATCGACGAGGCCCGGACCCCACTGATCATCTCCGGTCCGGCCGAGCAGAGCGCCAAGTGGTACGGCGAGTTCGCCCGGATTGCGCCGATGCTCAAGCCAGACCGGCATTACGAGGTCGAAGAGGGCAAGCGCACGGTCGCCATCACCGAGGAGGGCGTCACCTATGTCGAGAACCAACTCGGCATCGACAACCTCTATGAGGCGGTCAACACGCCGCTGATCGGTTACCTCAACAACGCGCTCAAGGCCAAGGAGCTGTTCCGCAAGGATCGCGACTACATCGTCACCGCGGGCGAAGTCCTCATCGTCGACGAGTTCACCGGTCGGGTGTTGGCCGGTCGGCGCTACAACGAGGGGCTCCACCAGGCCATCGAGGCCAAGGAGAAAGTGGCGATCAAGGACGAGAACCAGACGCTTGCCACGATCACCCTGCAGAACTACTTCAGGCTCTACGACCGGCTCTCCGGGATGACCGGGACGGCTTCCACCGAGGCCGCCGAGCTACACCAGACCTACGACCTCGGCGTGGTGCCGATCCCGACCAACCAGGACATGATCCGCCAGGATCAGGCCGACATCATCTACAAGACCGAGGCCTCAAAGTTCGACGCGGTCGTCGACGACATCGCTGAGCGGCACGAGGACGGCCAGCCGGTGCTGGTCGGCACGGCCAGCGTCGAGAAGTCCGAACTGCTGGCCAAGCTGCTGCTTCGCGCCGGGATCCCGCACGAGGTCCTCAACGCCAAGAACCACGAGCGCGAGGCGCAGATCATCGCGATGGCCGGGCGGACCGGATCGGTGACCGTTGCCACCAACATGGCCGGTCGCGGCACCGACATCGTGCTGGGCGGCAACCCCGAGCACATGGCCGACCTCGACCTGCGCGAGCAGGGACTGAGCCCGGCTGAGACACCGGAGGAGTACGAGGCCGCCTGGGCTGAGGCGCTCGACGCAGCCAAGAAGCGGGTCGAGGACGATCACGAGGTGGTCGTGGACGCCGGCGGACTGTATGTCCTGGGGACCGAACGGCACGAGTCGCGGCGGATCGACAACCAGCTGCGTGGTCGGGCCGGCCGCCAGGGCGACCCTGGAGAGTCCCGGTTCTACCTCTCCCTGGGCGATGACCTGATGCTGCGGGCCAACGGTGCGGCCATCGAGTCGATGATGGACCGGCTCAAGATGCCCGACGACGTCCCGATCGAATCCAAGATCGTGTCTCGGGCGATTCAGTCGGCCCAGAGCCAGGTCGAGCAGCAGAACCTCGAGATCCGGAAGAAGGTGCTCAAGTACGACGAGGTATTGAATCGGCAACGCGAGGTCATCTACGCCGAACGGCACAAGGTGCTCAATGGTGAGGACCTCCACGAGCAGGTTCGGCACATGCTCGACGACGCGGTCGCCGCGTACGTCACCGGTGCCACCGAGGCCGGCTACGCCGAGGAATGGGATCTGGATCAGCTCTGGACCGCTCTCGGCCAGCTCTATCCGGTCGGCGTGACTCAGGATGAGTTGATCGACAAGGCCGGCGGCCAGACCGCTGACCTCACGGCTGCGTTCCTGACCGAAGAGCTCACGGCCGATATCCAGGATGCCTACGACAAGCGTGAAGAAGCCGTCACTCCAGATGTGATGCGCGAGCTCGAGCGCCGGGTGTTGCTGTCCGTCATGGACCGCAAGTGGCGTGAGCACCTGTACGAGATGGACTATCTGCGTGAGGGAATCCACCTGCGCGCCATGGCTAATCGCGACCCCGTGATCGAGTACATGCGCGAGGGGTACGACATGTTCAAGACGATGCTGGACGGAATCCAGGAAGAGGCCGTCGGGTTCCTGTTCAACGTCGAGGTGAAGACCGCCGCCGAGGTCGAGGCCGAGCGCAAGGCCGCGGCAGAGGCGGCTGCTGCAAAGCAGCTGACCTCCTCGGGGGCTCAGGCCGAGGCCGCGAAGAGCAACGACGCGCGCGGTAACGGTGCGCGGGGAAATGCAACCGCGCCGATCAAGCAGGCCCCGCAGGTGGCCAAGAACGCCAACCGCGCGCAGCGTCGCAAGGCTGGAGTCCGGACCGCTCCTGCACCGGTCGCCACCAGCGCGGCCACTCCTTCGTCGGCCACGAAATCGGCACAGTCCAAG
>JACCUF010000130.1 GCA_013811975.1 Geodermatophilaceae bacterium
TCGAGCCAGCGCTGCTTCTGCTCGGGCGTGCCGAACAGGTGCAGGGTCTCCATATTGCCGGTGTCCGGGGCCGCACAGTTGATCGACTCCGGCGCCAATCGCGGTGACCAGCCGGTGATCTCCGCGATCGAGGCGTACTCGAGGTTGGTCAGTCCGGACTCGGACGGCAGGAAGAGGTTCCACAGGCCCCTCGTACGAGCTTGCGTCTTGAGCTCCTCGAGGACCGGGGGATGTTCGTGCACGTCGTTGTCGGCCCGCCACGCGTCGTACACCTTTTCGGCCGGGAGGACGTGGCTACGCATGAAGTCCCACATCCGGTCGGTGTAGTCGCGGGCCTTGTCCGACGGCTCGAAGTCCATGTCCTGGAATCTAGTGGGGGTCTGGCGGGGGCGAATAGATTGGTGGCATGAGCAAGCCCTTCGCCTCCAGCACCGACCTGACCGAGAAGACCGCCACCCTCGAAGAACTCGCCGAGGGGGTTTGGGCCTACACCTGCGAGGGCGACCCGAACGTCGGGGCTGTCGCCGGCAAGGACGCTTTGCTGTGCGTGGAGGCGCGGGCCACGCCGTACATGGCCGACAAATGGCTGGCCGACCTGCGAACGGTGACCGACCTGCCGGTCCGCGATCTCGTGCTGACCCACTACCACGCCGTACGAACCCTCGGCGCTGCCGCATTCGGCGCGGAGCGGATCCTGAGCAGCCAAACGACGCTGGGTCTGATCCGCGAACGGGGGCAACAGGATTGGGACAGCGAAGCGGGACGGATGCCGCGGCTATTCGCCGGCGCGGAGACCATTCCGGGTTTGACGTACCCGACCGAGACGTTCACCGAGCGGTTGGCGGTCAACCTCGGCGGCGGACGGGTGGCGGAGTTGCTGCACCTGGGCCGCGGCCACACCGAAGGCGACATCGTGGTCTGGCTGCCCGAGGAGCGGATCTGTTTCGCCGGCGACCTGGTCGAAGGCGAGGCCGCTTTGTATACCGGTGACGCGATCCACGCCGACTGGATGGGCGCGACCCTGGACCGGGTCGCTTCGCTGGACGCGGAGATCATGGTCGGCGGGCGAGGGCGGATCATGCGCGGGCGCGCCGAGGTGCAGGCCGGGATCGCGCAGACTCGGCGGTTCCTGACCACGATGCGCGACCAGGTGGCGCCGGTGCAGAGTTCCGGCGGCACGCTGAGGGAGGCGTTTGCTGCCGCGCACGGCGCGCTGGTCGACGAGTACGGCGCGTGGCCGATCTTCGAGCACTGCATGCCGTTCAACGTCTCCCGGCTCTGGGACGAGCTGTCCGGGATCGAGCGGCCGCGGATCTGGACCGCCGAACGCGACCGCCAGGTCTGGGACGAACTCCAGAACTGAGCCGTCCGTGCCCCCCCGTGCGCCCCCCTTTCGCGAAAACGGCTGTTGTGAGGTCGCAGCCGGGATGAGCGGGGTGTACGACGTGGTGGTTGCTGGGGCCGGACCGGTCGGGTTGACCTTGGCGCTGCTCCTTGCCGATCGCGGCATCACCGTCGGGATCCTGGAGGCTCGTACGACGCCGCAGCAGGATGGCTCCAAGGCGCTGTGCATGCAGCGCGAGACTCTGGAGATCTGGGACAGCATCGGCATCGGTGAGTGGGTGGCCGAGCGGGGGACGGCTTGGTCGATCGGGCGTACGTACTTCCAGGACACCGAATTGTTCTCGATCACGCTGCCCGGTGGGAGCGCAGATCACTTCCCGCCGTTCGTCAACATCAGCCAGAGCGAGGTCGAGCAAGCGCTAGTCCAACGTGCGATGGCCCACGAACTCATCACCATTCATTATGGACAAACTGTGGTCGAGGTCGATCAGAGCGACGGCTCAGTGACTCTGGTCGGGGCGCCAACGCCGAAACCGTCGTACGAGGGCCATGCCAATGACCATGTCTCGCAGGCGGATAAACCGAACCTGGGCGGCGGGCGCCGGATCACCGGACGGTACGGTGTGGCAGCCGACGGCGCTCGGTCCCAGGTCCGAAAGCTGCTCGGCATCGACTTCCCGGGACACAGTCACGCAGACCGGTTCCTGATCGCCGACATCCGGGCGGAGTTGCCGTTCCCGGCCGAGCGACGGTTCTGGTTCGATCCGCCGTTCAATCCCGGCCGGGCGGTGCTGATCCACCCGCAACCCGACGGCATCTGGCGGATCGACTGGCAGGTCCCCGGCGACTTCGACTTGGACGCAGAGCGGGACAGTGGCCGGCTGGAACATCGGATCCGGCAGATCATCGGAGACGTCGATTTCGAACCGGTGTGGCTGACCGTCTATCGCTTTCACCAGCGGTGTGCCGGCAGATGGCGGCAGGGCCGGTTCTTCCTGGCCGGCGATGCCGCGCATCTGATGAGCCCGTTCGGTGCCCGCGGCCTGAACTCCGGGGTCGCCGATGCCGCGAATCTGGCTTGGAAGCTGGAGCATGTACTCACCGGGAAGGCGCCGGAGTCGTTGCTGGACAGCTACGGCATCGAGCGGCTGGCCGCCGCACAGGAGAATCTCGCAATCACCGAAGAGACGATGCGCTTCATGGCCCCGCCACCAGACTTCCGCGCGGAACGCGACGCGGTCCTGCGCGCCAGTACGACGGACCCGGCAGCCCGGGCGGCGGTGAACTCCGGTCGGCTGGCCACCCCGATGGTGCACGCCGGTGGCTTGTTCCCGCCGCATCGGCCGGGTGACCCGGAGCTCGTGGGCGGGATCCTTGTCGATGCTCAGACCGGA
>JACCUF010000131.1 GCA_013811975.1 Geodermatophilaceae bacterium
AGTGCGCCCGCGAGCGCTGGCGGACCCTCGTCGGGGAAGCGAAAGAAGTAGTAGGCGATGCCGCTGTAGCTCAGCGCCAGGCTGACCAAGGCCTTGGGCAGAGCGGTCCTGCTCGCGACCGCGATGATCGCGACCAGGTTTGTCCATTGGTAATAGTCACTCGGAAAGCCGAGCGAGGTCAGCGCGTAGAGGGCCAGGCCGTTGGCGAGGTAGCCAGCGAAGGGCGCCGCGCGGAGAAATGCGAGCGCGAAAGCCGCCGTCAGCCCGGCCACCGTACGCCCGGCGGTCCAGCCGCCCGGATCGAAGACCCAGACCTCGAGCGTGATCATGACGGCGGCAATCCCGGCAATCACGATCTCGGGAAGCGATCGGCGCAGTTCCGCTGACCGGCGGGTCCCCGCTGGGGCGTTCACAGGGCAGACGGTACGGGCGTCTCTGTCACTGCATCGGGGATCCGGGGCGGCTCGTGGTGGCGCCAGCCGAGGAACAGCGCGAGCGCCGCCGCCGCGAGGAGACCGGCACCGATCACCGCGAGCACGGTGCCCGGCCAGAGAACATCCGAAGGTGCCCTGCCGGCGGCGGTCTGTACTACCGACCACAACAGGAGTAACGAGTAGCCGCCCACCGTCTGCCGAACGACCCGTTGCGCGTCCTTGGGCGCCAGCCCGACGATGCCGGTCAGGATCGCCGCCAGGATGAACAGCTGGATCCCGTGGAATGCCACCGCGTGCGGGAACGTGGGCACCCCCGCTTCGCCGGCCAGGACCTGGTCCGGGACGGCCCCGACTCGTTCGAAGAAGTCGTTTCCGAGCTCGATGATCCACTCTCCGATGCCAAGCCCGGTCAGGACGACGAGCATCCCGGCCCGAACGGCCAACCGCACCGTGGGTTGGGCGGGGGATCGGCGGAACGTCCACCAGGTCGCAACGAGGAGACCGACCGACAGCACCGCGACGGAGATCCCCATCAGAACGAAGACGACGATGCCGTCGACCGTGGAGTAGTTGAAGTGCGAGGGCACTCCGCGCCAGGCCTGCAGGGTTATCAGGGCGACCTCGATCACTCCCGACACGGCCAGTGTGGTGCCGAGTGCCTTCTCCGACCGCGGCTTGTTCGGGAGCCGGTCGATCACCCAGCCGACGGTCCACAGCAATAGGCCGATCGACAGGCCGAAGGTGATCGGCTTGCGCAGCGACACCGCCCCGGCCCAGGGCAACGCGAAGGCGAGTAGCACCACGAAATGGATCACGCCGGAGGCGATCATGATGATCGCGGCCCTACGTAGTCGCCTACTGGCCGGCTTGTGCAGTGCCAGAGCTGAGATGAGAGCGCGCACAGTGGGTCCCTTCCTCGGTCTCTTCCTCTGTGCGAAACGCTAGGAGTGGGCAGGGTTGGGCGCGTCACCCCGGCACGGCAACTTCGGCTCACCCCTAGGGGTGACAGACGGTCGGGCGGTAGTCAGTCGCCGTCGGGCAGGATCAGGTTCAGGACCAGACTGACGAAGGTGACCACGATGGCAGCCAAGATCGCGTCCCAGAAGAACTCGTCGATGTAGAAGGTCAGGGAGGTCGCCTCGGAGATCCACTCGGTGATCTGCAGCATGAAGGCGTTGACCAGGAAAGCGAACAGCCCCAGCGTCAGGATGTAGAAGGGCAACGACAGCACCTTCACGATCGGCTTGATGACGGCGTTGACGAGGCCGAAGATCAACCCGATGACCAGGAACGTCAGGATGTTCTCCAGCGCCCCGGTCTCCCCCTCCTGCGCACTGACGCCGATGCCGGGAATGACGAGCGTGGCCAGCCAAATGGCGGCGGCGTTGACGGCGACCTTGATCAAGAATGAGCCCACGCGCTGCATCGTGGCACAAGCACGTCATAGGCTGGTGCTCGTGGAGAGGGAAGCAACGTCGCGATGAGTTCGCCGCCCGCGCATCCCACGCCACGAATTCCGCCGCACCTGGATCCCTTGGCCGCCGAGCTCGCCCAACCCAAACGTGGAGCTCGCCGGTGGCGCGGTGGTCGTGCCAACCGGGACCCAGCCGACACCGCACTGCTGAGCACCCTGATTCAGTCCCCACGGCGGCTGGCCGTCATCGGCCTGAAAGGTGGCACGGGCAAGACCACGTTGGCGGTCGCGATGGCCATGACCTACGCCCGGGTACGCCATGAGGACGTCCTGCTTTTCGACGCCGATACCCGCCACGGCTCACTGCCGTTGCGGACCGGCGTCCTCCCGGTCGCCAGTGCGCACGACCTCGCCGTGACCGGGGATCCTGGCCGGATCGAGATCCTGGCCGGGTCCTTGGGCCGGTCACCGGACGGGGTATGGGTGCTGCCCAGCGGGCGCAGCGCTGCGCAGAGTGCCGAGATGGACGAGCGGGTCTACACCGGCGCGATGAACGCGGTCTACCGGCACTTCCCGATCACGATCACCGACTGCGGCGCCGGGGTGGCCACCCCGCTGATGCAACGGGTGCTATCGAGCGCGCACTGCCTGGTACTGGCAACTACCACGACCGTCGACGGCATCCTGACCACCGAGAGCGCGGTTGACTGGCTGCAGCGCACCGGATACGGCGGATTGACCAGGCGCAGCATCGTCGCGCTCACCAACGTCGTACCGAAGGGGCCTGGGCTGAGCTTGGAAGAAGCGCGTCGACGCTTCGCCTCGTCCTGTGCCGCAGTTCTGGCCATCCCGGCCGATCGACACCTCGCGGTGGGGAGCACCCTCGACCTCGACAAGCTGGCACCAACGACCCGGGCCGCTTGTACCCAGCTGGCTGCCGCGGCGCTCGGTGCAGCCTGCTCGGCGGGACCCACCTGACTCCGTGCCAATCGTGACTCAGTGCCCATCGACTAGCCTTCGGCCGTGGCATCCAGACTCCCGCTGGCGCGTACCAATGCTGAGGCGCACATCTACGTGGACCTGCACCGCTGCGACTGCGGTGAGGACAATTTCGCTCGGACCAGCTCGGTGATCGAGAGGTCGATGCTGACCTCGCCAGTCGGTAGGTGGGCAGCTGCCCGGGATGCGGAAAGTTCCGCGAATTCACCTTCGCCATCCCCGAGGACGTGCGGCTCCCACGCCCGGATCGGTGACCTTCGGGTACGGCGGACAATCGGAGTTGCTCGACGCCGGTGAGTGGTTGTTCGTGGCCGATCGCTGTGCCCGCGTCGCTCCCGGTCGGGTGACGCCGGGCACCGAGGAGGCGCGGGTGGCCCGGCAGCAGGTAGCCACAGCCGAGGCCGCGATGGGCGAAGTCCTCGCCTTCGTTCCTGAGGGCGAGGACATGGTGCCGGACGAGGCGATGCGCACGGTGCGCGGCCGGTCGGTCTACGACGCGCGGCCGGGCAGGTTCTACCGGGACCGGCTCGAGGTCATTCGCGACACCTACCAGCAGATCGTCGCCGAGATGAATGCACAGGCGTCCAAAGCCTGAGTCTTCCGATCGGTAACGGTCAGGAACCGGCAGCCAGCCCGATCCTGATGTCCTCGGCGGTGAGCAGTTGCAGTTCCTGCAAGGTCGGCCGTTCGGACAGGGTGCGAAGCCGCTGCGACTGCACCTTCCGGAGCAACTCGAACAGCTTGCGGGCATCGCGGG
>JACCUF010000389.1 GCA_013811975.1 Geodermatophilaceae bacterium
AGCATGACGCTGATCGACGCCGAGCGCGCCGATGCCCTCTACGCCGACGTCGGCAACAGCGTCGAGATGTCCGGCGGTTCCGCAGCCAACACGATCGTCGGAGCAGCGTCGTTCGGCGGGGATGTCGCCTTCGTCGGAAAGGTCCGTGACGACGCGCTCGGCGATGCGTTCACCTCCGACATCCGCGCTGCTGATGCGCTGTTCGAGACCGCACCGTTGACCGCTGGACCCGCCACCGCACGCTGCCTGATCCTGGTCTCGCCGGACGGCCAGCGCACGATGAGCACCTACCTCGGTGCGGCCGTCGAACTGGGGCCCGAGGACATCGACACCGAACTGGTCGGGCGCGCCAAGGTCACCTATCTGGAGGGATACCTCTGGGACCCGCCACGCGCCAAGGAGGCATTCCGTACGGCGATGGCGGCTGCGCACGCTCGCGACCGAAAGGTCGCACTCACCCTGTCGGACACCTTCTGCGTCGAACGACACCGGGAGGAGTTTCGGGCTCTAGTCGAGAACGACGTCGACATCCTGTTCGCCAATGAGGAAGAGATCCGGGCGCTGTACGAAGTCGACACTCTGGAGGCGGCGCTCGCCGAGGTCCGCGGTCGCTGCGAGGTCATCGCCGTGACCCGCTCGGAGAAGGGCTCGCTGGTATCCGCCGGCGGCGCCGTCCACGAGGTGCCCGCCGAGCCGGTCGAGACGATCGTGGACACCACCGGCGCGGGGGATTCCTACGCCGCGGGTTTCCTGTACGGACTCACCCGCGGCTTGGAGCTGCCGGTGTGTGCGCGGCTCGGATCGATCGCCGCCGCCGAGATCATCTCCCACTTCGGCGCCCGGCCCCAGGTGGATCTCAAGGAGCTCGCCGCCCCTGCCGTGGCCTCCGAATAACCAGCCATCCAGCAAGCTGTCTTGCATGAGGCGCAGCGGCCAGCACGATCACGATCATGGCGCCGAAGAACATGACTACGGGCACGCTGCCGGAGAGCATGGCCACGAGCATCAGAAGGGCATACGAGGGTGGCTCGCCTCGGTCGTTCGTCCGCACAGCCACGACGCTGCTGACTCCGTCGACTCGGCACTGGAGGCCAGCGCCCAAGGCATCCGGGCAGTCAAGATCAGCCTCCTCGTTCTGGGGCTCACCGCAGTGGTCCAGCTCATCGTTGTGCTCTTCACCGGGTCAGCGGCCCTGCTGGCTGACACCATCCACAACTTCTCCGATGCGTTGACCGCCGTGCCGTTGTGGATCGCCTTCGTCATCGGCCGGCGACCGGCCACCCGCCGCTACACCTACGGGTTCGGCCGGGCGGAGGATCTCGCCGGGGTGTTCATCGTCGCGATGATCGCTCTCTCCGCTGCAATCGCGGGGTACGAGTCGATCCGCCGCTTGATCGACCCGGAACCGATCACCAATGTCGGCATCGTCGCGATCGCCGGCCTGGTCGGTTTCGCGGGCAACGAGTTGGTCGCGATCTATCGCATCCGGGTTGGGCGCAAGATCGGCTCCGCGGCGCTGGTCGCCGATGGGCTGCATGCTCGTACCGACGGCTTCACCTCATTGGCTGTGGTGGCCGCGGCGCTGGGCGTCCTGGCCGGGTTTCCGCTCGCTGACCCGATCGTGGGTCTGCTGATCACCGTGGCGATCCTGTTCGTGCTCAAAGGTGCCGCCAGGGACATCTACCGCCGGCTGATGGACGCGGTCGACCCTGAACTTGTGGACCAGACCGAGCGGGTCACTCGCGCTGTGAGCGGCGTCGAGGACCTCTCAGAACTGCGGCTGCGTTGGATCGGACACACACTGCGAGCCGAGATCAACATCGTCGTCGATCCAGCGCTCGATCTGCGCACCGCACACGCACTGAGTCACCAAGTCGAACACGATCTGCTGCACCACATCCCACGGCTGCACGCCGCGATCGTGCACGCCGAACCCGGTCCCGGCGCCGAGGCCCACGGCAGTCTCGAGCACCACCGCTGACGCCGGCCGCAACCTGGGCAGTTCTGGGTCAACGAGCCCGTTCGAGCAAAAGCGCAGTTCAAAGGCCTAATTCGTCTTGGCAGTCCGCACGGAGTCCGCAGCAGGGCCGTCGCGGATACCGTGAGACTAGTTAGAAACATGCCGATGACCTGCGCAACCTCGGGCGTCTGAGTTCGCGACGCCCTATGCTTGATGCAGCAAAGACTTGGACTCCTTGCTGAACCGCTCGTGAGTCAGGTTGGGCCCCGGTGACTCGATCTGGAGCGACGGCCGGACCACGATCGAAGCCAGCTTGCGCGAGATTAGGATGCCCCGGCGCTCGTCCGAGTACGACGATGCGGCATGGCAGGCGGCGGAGTGTCTGTGGTGTACGCGCGGGCGTTGGTGATGCGCATCGGAATCATCACAGGCGCGGCCGGGTTCCTTCCAGGGTCGAAGAGCGACGCGGACTCGAAGACCGCCTGCCGAATCTCATGGAGGTGAGGGTGAGACTGCTCGACTGGTTACTCGAGGCGGAGCGGCGGACGCGGCCGATGGATCCGGATTTCGCCGCGGCGATGACCCGGCGCTGGGCCGATCTGCCCGACGTGGT
>JACCUF010000408.1 GCA_013811975.1 Geodermatophilaceae bacterium
AACGCCCGGTCCCATTCCGAACCCGGAAGCTAAGCCTCTCAGCGCCGATGGTACTGCGCGGGGGACCGCGTGGGAGAGTAGGACGCTGCCGGACATCTTCCACTGAGGGGGCTGGTGCCTTGTGCACTGGCCCCCTCTTCTCTGTCCGGCGCAGAGTCGTCATGCTTGGTATGTGTTGTGCGTCGAATCCGGCGCGAGAGGAGTACCCATGAGCACGCCGTCTCGCGGTGCCGGCCGCCCGGGCCGCAGCGGAGCTCCCAAGGGCCGCTCCGGGGGTTCGACCCAGGGCCGCGCCAACCCGCGGGGTGCTGGCGGCAAGGGTCAGGGTCAAAGCCGCGGTACGTCGGGACGTGGCGATGTCCGCGGTTCCCGACAGGAGCCCGGTGCCTCCCGATGGTCTGCCTCGGGCACATCCGCCAATCGCTCGAGTAACAGCGGCAAGCCTCGAGGGACCTCGGGCGGCACCCGCGCCGAAAGCGCCGGTAACCGGGGTTCGGGAGCAGAAAGTGCTCGACGATCTAGTGCCTCGGGCGGACCTGCGGCATCTGGCCGCTCGGCGTCGGGCCAACCGCGGTCGACGGGACGGCCGCCAGCGGCCGCGAGGGGGCGAGCTGGCTCCACGGCGTCAGAACGAACAGGCGCGAGCGAGGACGCAACGCAGCGCCGCCATCGACCGACCTCCAGGCCAGCCGCCTCGGGGGCTGACGGTTCGCCCGCGCGAGCGGGCAGGCCCCGACAAGGTTCTGTCGGCCGTGGCTCCTGGGACCGGGGCCGATCGGAGCGGACCAACCCGCAGAGCACGGAGCAGCCGCGTGGTGCGGATCGCTCGCGCGCCCGGGATCGGACGCCGAGTGGCGATGGCAGCCGCGGCACCCCCCGTGGCGGTGCAGCCTCAGGCGGCTCAGCACGTATCGGCGGTTCCTACAGTTCCCGAGGGCGGGCCGAGCCGAGGACGACCGGTTCCGCTGCCCGAGCGGGCCAACGGGACAACCAGCGAGACGACCGGCGCCCGGAGGCGCCGAAGTCGGCCGTAGACGCCGGTCCGCCAATCCCGGACTGGGCCCAACCGAACATGCTCGAGGACGCCGTACGCGACGAGCTGTCCTCGCTGGCTCATGCGAATGCCACCACCGTGGCCGGCCACCTCGTGGCCACCGGTGAGTACCTCGACGAGGATCCCGGGCTGGCACTGGCTCACGCTCGAGCGGCCCGTGCCAGTGCGTCACGCCTTGCCTGCGTCCGAGAGGCCGTCGGGGTGGCGGCCTACCACGCGGGCGAGTATGCCGAGGCATCCCGTGAGCTGCGCGCCTATCGCCGGCTGTCCGGCCGCGCGGAGTATCTCGCCGTCCTAGCCGACTGCGAGCGAGCGGCTGGGCGTCCGGATGCAGCACTGCGACTGTTGGCCGATGCCGCACCCAGTCATCCTGGGCATTCCGAATGGGTTGAACAGCAGATCGTCGAGGCCGGTGCCCGGCGCGACCTAGGGGAGGCCAGTGGCGCCATCCTGGTCCTGCGAGATGCCTTGACGGCAATCCGGAAAGGGGCCGGGGTCGACGCCGATGATCTGCTTCGACTCCGCTACGCCTACGCCGATGGGCTGGAGGCGGCTGGACGCGACGAGGAGGCTGTCGCGGAGTTCACCGCGATCGCCGAGTCCGATGACAGCGAGATGACCGACGCGGCTCAGCGTGCAGGCCCGTCACGGAACAAGGACAAAGACGGCTATGACGCCGACCCCGACGTGGACGTGGACGTGGACGGGGCTGGGTCGCTGCGGGAGGACGCGTGAGGGTACTGCTCACCGGCGCCGCCGGATTCATCGGCTCGCACATCGCCGAGGCCCTGACCGGATCAGGCCACGACATCGTCGCTCTTGACAGCTACCTTCCGGCCGCGCACGGCGCCCAGATCCAAGCGGACCGGCTCAATCCCGACGAAATTCGCATTCATCGGGTCGACGTCCGCGACCCCTCAGGTGTCTACGACCTGCTGGCAGGCGTTGACGTCGTCTGCCATCAAGCCGCCATGGTGGGCAACGGTGTCGATGCCGCGGACCTACCGGAGTACGTGACGCACAACGACTTCGGCACCGCCGTTGTGCTAGCGGCGATGCACGAAGCGAAAGTGTCCCGCCTGGTACTGGCCAGTTCGATGGTCGTGTATGGGGAAGGGGCCTACAACTGCTCCGAGCACGGCCTGGTCGAGCCGTCCGCACGTACCCGAACCGACCTCGAGGCGGACAACTTCGAGCCGGGATGCCCGCACTGCGCGCGTGCACTGTCCTGGGCAACGGTGTCCGAGGATGCGCCGATCGCTCCTCGCAGCATCTACGCAGCGACGAAGGTCGCCCAGGAACACCTAGGTCAGGCCTGGGCGATCCAGACCGGCGGCCGAGTCCTGGCTCTGCGTTACCACAACGTGTACGGCCCGCGGATGCCTCGGGACACCCCCTACGCCGGGGTGGCGGCCATCTTCCGTTCTGCCTTGGAGCATGGGCAGGCGCCGTCGGTGTTCGAAGACGGTGGCCAGACTCGGGACTTCGTTCATGTGGAGGACGTTGCAGGCGCCAATCTCGCAGCCATCGAGAACCTCGACGCGTCCGTCGTCGAAGGGAGCCTGCGGGCGTACAACGTGTGCTCGGGCCAGCCCACCACGATCGGCGAGATGGCGAGCATCCTCGCCGGGGCCACGGGTGGCCCCGTGCCGAGGATCACCGGGGAGTACCGCGCCGCCGACGTCAGGCACGTCGTGGCCTCACCTGAGCGCGCTGCGCGCGAACTGGGGTTCAGCGCCCAGATCGGACCCGAGGAGGGCATCGCCGCGTTCGCGCACGCTCCGCTACGCGGCTCGACATCCTGATCTGATCGCAGACCCGTCAGACAGTTTGGGCCGCCGGCAGCCGCACTTCGAATCGGCAGCCGCCGTCCTGATTGTTGACCTCGATCCGGCCGCTCTGCGCCTCGACGAGCGAGCGCGCTATGGCCAGACCCAGGCCGGCGCCGGCTGGTTCGCCGGTACGGTCCGAGGTTGTCGAACGGGCCGGGTCGGTGCCCCGGAAGGCCACGTCGAAAACCCGGGGCAGATCGGTCACCGGGATTCCGCCGCAGCGATCGTCCACCCGCAGGTACACCTCGCCGCCCTCCTGTCCGGTCGCCACTACCACGGTGCCGTCGGCGGGCGTGTGGCGCACGGCGTTGGCAACCAGGTTGCGTACGACGCGGGCCAGTTCCTGGTCGCTGGCCAGCGCCAGTGCCGGCATCGCCGCCGGGCGGCT
Organism: Geodermatophilaceae bacterium; assembly: GCA_013811975.1. GTDB lineage: Bacteria > Actinomycetota > Actinomycetes > Mycobacteriales > Geodermatophilaceae > JACCQS01. The sequence goes on from JACCUF010000408.1 coordinate 3,275, forward strand.
CTCCAGGCGTACCCCACGGAGTTCGGCGGGGCCCCGAGCACCGAGAACCACCGTGTCGACCACCTCGTCGATGGCCACTGCCTCCAAGGTGAGATTCAGGGCACCGGCGGTCACCCGGGAGAGTTCGAAGAGATCTTCGACCATGATCGAGAGCCGCTCGGTCTCCCGCCGGATCCGTCCCGCGTAATCGGCGGTGGCCGCCGGTCCGATGACCAGCCCGTCCTCCAGCGCCTCGCTCATCGCTCGAACTCCGGCCAGCGGTGTCCGAAGGTCGTGGCTGATCCAGGCGACGAGTTCGCGGCGGGACGCCTCCACGGCACGTTCACGCTCGTGCGCCTCTCGTTCCCAGATCGTGGCCGCGGCCAACCGGCGGCCGAGCAGCACCGCCGTGGGCACGGTCACCGCGGCGGCCACCCCGCAGACGATGAGCGTGCGTCCCAGTTCCGTGGTGAACATGAACCCGCTGGTCCCCAGAATTCCGGCGAAGATGACCACGACTGGAACCAGCGCCAGCACGACGACGTTCACCGTGGTCGAGCAGACGGTGAGTTTCCGCATGCCCCAGACCGACAGCACCGCCACCGGGATGGTGCAGGCGAGGACGAGCGGCGCGATGTGTAGGAACTCGGTCACGTGTGGTCAGGCCTTTCGGTCATAGCGATAACCGGTGCCCCAGACGGTGATGATCCGGGTCGGCTGTAACGGGTCATCCTCCACCTTGCGCCGAAGCCTCTTGATGTGCACGGTGACCGTCGAATGGTCACCGAAAGACCAGCCCCACACCTGATCGAGCAGTTGCTCCCGCGTAAAGGCTTGGCCGGAATGGGACATCAAGAAGGCGAGCAGATCGAATTCTCGGGCAGTCAGTCCAACCTGTTGGCCGCGCAAGTTCGCGATCCGCGCCGGCCCGTCCACCACGAGGTCGCCGTCGGTGACCAAGACCCCCGGTTTCGCCGACGTCGAGGCCCGGCGCAATACCGAGGCGACCCGCAGGGCGAGTTCGCGGGGACTGAACGGCTTGGTTACGTAGTCGTCCGCGCCGACCTCGAGACCCAGCACTCGATCGGCCTCCTCGCCCAGGGCGGTCACCATGATGATCGGTATCGGACTCGTCCGGCGCAGCTCACGGCACACGTCGATGCCACTGATATCGGGCAGCATCAGATCGAGAATGATCAGGTCAGGGTCCAGGCTGCTGACCGCGGCCAAGGCGTCCGACCCGCGATCGAAGACGGTGACCTGGTATCCGTCGCGCTCCAGATAGCGCGCCACGACGTCGCGGACGGTCGCGTCATCCTCGACCACCATGATCCGCTGGGCGCGGGGTTCCGGTGCGTCGTTCACCACGAGGTGTCCATCAGGACGGCCACTGTCCCCGCAGCGGCAACCTGGGCGGCCAGCCAGCCACGATGCCGGTCCGGCCCGGTGGCTGCGGCCAGCGGGATGACCCAGACCATGAACGGCAGCCAGATGCGCTCCACTTCGGACTTCGACAGGCCGCTCAGCGTGGCGGCCAGCATGGCCAGCAGGGCCGCCGCGGCCAACCAGTAGGCCGGAGGTACGCGGGTGCCTATCCGCCGGACCCGATGGACCGCGGCCCCGATCCCGGCGACCACCGCCGGTCCGACCGCGATCGCGAGCACGGCGGCGTTCGCCCAGATCCAGTAGGAGTACGGCCGGCGTGCCCCGATGCCCTCGTAGTAGCGGATCACCAGCTCCGACTGCCCCTCGAACCACCAGAAACCGGCCGCGGCAAAGGCCAGCGTCACCGCGCCGGCTCCGATCGCCGCGGGAAGGATCGGCCACCAGGATCGGCGCAGGACGAGAACCGCCGCCGCGACCGGGAGTAACAGAACCAGACCGTAGGACATGAAAAGCGTTGCACCCAGTCCGATTCCGGCACCGAGGACAAGCGCCACCCCGCGCGCCCGCCCTCGATGCGCGAGGGCGAGGGCGCCGAGTGCGATGGACCAGGCGCTGAGCGCCATGAAGATGCCGTCGGCCGAGACCACAAGCCAGATCACCGCAGGGGTCAGGGCCAAGAATGGGGCTGCCCGGCGCGCCGTGGTCTGGTCCC
>JACCUF010000409.1 GCA_013811975.1 Geodermatophilaceae bacterium
CAAGCGCGGCGAGCTGATGGTCAGCGAGCGGGGCCTGCTCACCCGACGCACCGTCTCGGTGGAGATCCCGCGGATCCGCGGCTACACGCTCAGCGAAGGGCTCGGAATGCGGCTGGTGCGCGCTGCCCGCCTTACCGCCTTGATCACCGGGGTCAGCAACGCCAACAGCCGCAGTCAGTTGCTGCCGCTCGGACCACGTAGCGAGGCGGTATCGGTCGCCCGACGCGCCGTACGACGTTTCGACACCCCGCTGAGGCCGCACCCCGCGGCGGCTCTGCGGCGGCGCCTGGTCCGCTCGGTCCTGCCCGGCGTGCTCGTCCTCGCCGTCGGCCTGGTCTGGGGCGTCCTGGCGGTGATCACCGTGGGCGCGGTCCTGACCGTCTTGGGAGTCCCGCTCGGCATCGACCGCTACCGGTCACTCGGCCATGCCTCTGACGGTGGCGCCTTCGCCGTACGGTCGGGCTCCTTCATCCGACAGACCACGGTCATGGAACAGCGCGCGGTCGTCGGCTGGAAGGTCCAACAGAGCTTCTTTCAGAGGCGCGCAGGCGTGGCCTCGGTGACCGCTCTGGTGGGAGCCGGCGTCGGCGCCTACTCCGCCCTCGACGCAGCCGAGGCAGATGCCCTGGATCTGGCCGCTAGCAACGGCGGCCGGTGGGCCCGAGAACTCCTGGTTATCAGTCGGGATTAGGGATTGCGCTTGATTCCGATCCAGTGGTGGACGGCGTGGGCGTCCGAGTTCCCGAATCGAACGGTCAAGCCGGGAAGGTCGGTCCAGCCGATCGTCAGAGTCGCGGTTCGGCTGTCGCCCGGCACGAGAGCTACCGCTTCGGTGGTGCGCGGGAAGCGCTCCTGCTCGGAGGCGAGCACGTCGTAGGCCGTCACGTCGTACTCGGCCAGCAAGCGCTGGACGGCCTCATGGGCAGCAGGTGCCAACGGGGCGTAGATCGTGGCGAGGTCGCGGGTCACCCGCGAGTACGCCTCCTCAGGGGGCCCTTCGCGCCCCCATGGATCTCCGTCGCCAACCTCGAGCATGTGACTCATGCTAGGCAGCTCCGCAACAGATTTGGCGTGGCTAGCCGAGTAGTCCGCCGGCTCGGATCAGGCCCCGCGCCGCATCTGGGAAGTCCGTAGCGAGCAAGCCCGCCGCTGCCAGGACGTAACGCGAGTCGTACCGGACCTCGGCATCGAGCAGGACACTGCGGGCTCCGCCTCGGTCGGCCAGGACGGTCGCGATCAGGGCGGCCCGCTCGGCCGCGCTGGCGTACCGGATCGGGCCACCGGACAGGATGACCGAGCTCGCCGAGCGGGCCGAGCCTCCTGCGCCGCCACTGACTCCGTACGCGGCTTCGGCTCGTACATGCCGGCGAACGGCGATCATGACGGCGAGCCCGGCCAGCCGAAACTCGTTCGCCCGATCCTCGTCGGTGCCTGGCGCGGCAACGTCTCCTCGCACAGCGACCCAATCGCCCAGTGAACGCCGTTCGGATTCCAACAGGAGGTGCTCGTTGTCGGCCGCCACCAGCAGGGCATCGGCGCTCCAAAGGAGGCCCAGGTCGCCCTCCACGGTGCGGCGACGGCTAGGCACACCGACCGCTTCGCGGCGCAGCGTGGCCTGCTCGGCGTCGGGCGACAGCACGCAGTAGACGTCAGTCGTCGCGCCGCCGACGTCGACGACCACCACGCTGCCCGAGGGCATTCCGTCTGGTTGGGAACGGATCTGTCCGGCGAGCACGCTGACCCCGTCCAGAACCGCATCCGGGGTCACCGCGCGGACCAGCGCGGCGAAGTCAGGATCGGCGGACAGGCCCTTTCCACCGATGACCTGGTCGAGGAAGACCCCACGGATCGCGGCACGCGCCGGTTCAGGATCGAGTTCGCCGATGTCCGGAAGGACGTTGTCGGTCGTAACGACGGGCAGGCCCTGCGCCTCGAGGATCGCGCGTACCTCCTGCTGCACCACGACATTCCCCGCCACGACAACGGGCACGCGGATTCCTGCCGCTGCCAGGGCGGCCGCGTTGTGTAGCAAGACGCTGGATTCGCCGCCGTCAGTTCCGCCCACGAGCAGGACCACATCTGGTGCCGCCTCGCGCAATATCCTGCCGCCGGCGTCGTCCAGTCGGCCGGCAGAGACGTGTACGACACGAGCACCGGCCGACAGGGCGGCCCGATGACCGGCCTCCGCACTGATCTCGCGCTCGTACCCCACGACAGCCAGGCGAAGACCGCCACCGGCACTGGAGCAGATGCGCACGACAGGTTCAGCTGCAAAGCCGGCCAGTTTCCGACGGACCGCTTCGACGCCGATCATCACATCGGACTCGATCGTTGTCCGGTGATCGGCGATGCCAAGGAGTTTGCCGGTGGACAGGTCGACGGCGGCAGCCTTTGTGTAGGTCGAGCCGATGTCCACGCACAGGGCGACCAGCTCAGACACCAGCCAGAACGTACGCGCTGATCGACGGGAACGCGGGCATGCCAGAGTTGCGGTCATCCCACGAATTCGACTGTGAGCTGATGCATGAGCATTCTCGGCACACGCGTGGTCCGTACCGAGGACCCGTTGTTCCTCACCAAGGGGGCGACCTATACCGACGATCTGGTCGATGACCGGCTGGCCGGGGCGCTGCACGCGACCTTTGTCCGATCCCAGATCGCGCACGGCCGGGTGCTGTCGGTCGAC
>JACCUF010000104.1 GCA_013811975.1 Geodermatophilaceae bacterium
AGGTTGCATGGCCGCAAAGGATTTGTGGGGCTTCGGCCCCTGCGAGGCGGGCCAGGCACTCTCGGTAGCGTGGCCCGGTGCCCGAGCGAGATGCCACGGTGACCGCGGAGCCGATCGACGCGACCGAGTCCACCGACCCGCAGTGGTACAAGCGGGCGGTCTTCTACGAGCTGCTCGTACGCGGATTCGCCGACAGCAACGGCGACGGTACCGGCGACCTGCGCGGAATGATCGGCAAGCTCGACTACCTGGCCTGGCTGGGCGTGGACTGCCTGTGGATACCGCCGTTCTTCGTCTCGCCGCTGCGCGACGGCGGGTACGACGTCGCGGACTACAACGCGGTTCTTCCGGAATTCGGCAGCATCGACGACTTCGCCGAACTCGTCGAACAGGCGCACGCCCGCGGCATGAGGGTCATCATCGACGTGGTCATGAACCACACCTCCGACCAGCACCCGTGGTTCCTGGCCTCCCGCACTGACCCCGACGGCGACTACGGAGACTTCTATGTCTGGGCCGACGACGATTCGGGCTATCCGGACGCCCGGATCATCTTCGTCGACACCGAGACCTCGAACTGGACCTACGACCCGATCCGCCACCAGTACTTCTGGCACAGGTTCTTCAGCCACCAGCCTGACCTGAACTTCGAGAACCCCAAGGTTCGCGAGGCGATGATCGACGCGCTGCGGTTCTGGCTGGACCTGGGCATCGACGGGTTCCGGCTGGATGCGGTGCCATACCTCTTCGAGGAGGAGGGCACCAATTGCGAGAATCTCCCCCGCACCCACGAGTTCCTCCGTGAGGTTCGGTCCTTCGTGGACGACAACTATCAGGATCGGGTCCTGCTCTGCGAGGCGAATCAGTGGCCGGCCGACGTCGTCGAGTATTTCGGTGACCCGAAAGTCGGCGACGAATGTCAGATGGCCTTCCATTTCCCGGTGATGCCAAGGCTTTTCATGGCTGTACGCCGCGAGTCCCGGTTCCCGATCTCGGAGATCATGGCCCAGACACCGTCGATACCCGACAACTGCCAATGGGGAATCTTCCTTCGCAATCACGACGAGCTGACCTTGGAGATGGTCACCGACGACGAGCGCGACTACATGTGGGCCGAGTACGCCAAGGACTCCCGGATGAAGGCCAACATCGGGATCCGCCGCCGGCTGGCGCCCTTGCTGGACAACGACACCAACACCCTCGAGTTGTTCACTGCGCTGCTCCTGTCCTTGCCCGGGTCACCCGTTCTCTACTACGGCGATGAGATCGGAATGGGCGACAACATCTGGCTCGGTGACCGCGACGGCGTCCGTACCCCGATGCAGTGGACCCCCGATCGTAACGCCAGCTTCTCCACCGCCGACCCGCAGCGGCTGTGCCTGCCGATCAATGCCGATCCCGTGTACGGCTACCAGGTCACCAACGTCGAGTCCCAGATGCGCACCACGAACTCACTGCTGCATTGGACGCGGCGGATGATCGCCGTGCGCAAACAGCATCCGACGTTCGGCTTGGGCAGCTACGCAGAGATCGGCTGCCGCAATCCGACGGTGATCGCCTATGTCCGCGAATTCGGCGACGACCGGGTCCTGTGCGTCAACAACCTCTCTCGATTCCCGCAACCGGCCGAATTGGACCTGCGCCGCTTCGAGGGTTACACGCCGACCGAGCTGGTCGGCCGGGTCCGCTTCCCTGACATCGGGGTGCTGCCCTACTTCCTCACCCTGGCCGGGCATGGCTTCTATTGGTTCGAACTCGGCCCACCGGTCCAGAATGATGGGATGCCGACCTCGATGACGGAGGTCTACCGATGACCGGCGAGGGCGCAACCGACCTGAGCGCTGTCCTGGGCGCCTGGCTGCCCGAGCAGCGCTGGTTCCCCGGCAAGGGACGGATGGTCGACCGGCTCACCGACAGCGGCGTGGTCCTTGCTCCGGGTGATCCGGTTCTGGAACTGCACCATGTCCGGGTCACCTACGACGACGGGGAACGTGCGGGCTACCTCGTCCCGGTGACGATCCGACGCGAGCCCGTGGACTGGCTAGCCGGGGCGCTGATCGGATGGATCGGTGGCGCCGCTGCAATCAGCGGGGCCGGCCAGAGTGGGGCACCTGACGGAGACGCAGGGTCTCGCTGGGCCTATGACGCGTTGCGCGACCGGGAGCAGACCGCGGCCTGGCTGACGCTGCTCGCCGAGGGCGCCGAGGTCGGCCCGGTGGTGTTCCACGCTGAGGCTGGGGTAGCAATCCCATCGGGTATCCCCGGTGACATCGTCACCACCGAGCAGTCCAACACTTCCCTGGTCTACGGCAACGAGGCGATCCTCAAAGTCTTCCGCCGGCTCGAGCCCGGGATCAACCCCGACGTCGAGATCCACCACGCACTGGCTGCCACCGGCAATCCGCACATCGCCCCGCTGCTCGGCTCTGTCCAAGTCCGGCTTGCCGCCGACGGAGGGGCCGGGGACGAGAAGTCGAACCCGCAGAGCGGGGTTCCTACAGCGACTGCGGCAATGGTCCAGACGTTCCTCCCAGGTGCCACCGACGGCTGGTCGCTGGCTAGTACCAGCGTTCGTGACCTCTACGCCGAGGCCGACCTGCACGCCGAGGAGGTCGGCGGTGATTTCGCCTCGGAGTCGTACAGACTCGGGGCGGCAACGGCCTCGGTGCACGCTGATCTCGCGCTCGTGCTGCCTACCGAACCCGCCGGCCCGGACTGGCTCCCGGGCCTGTTGCAGGAGCTGCACAACCGCCTCGAGCAGGCGACCGAGATCGTCGGTCAGCTCGCGCACTTCGTCGAGGTCATTCGGGCCACCTATGCCGAGCTGGTCTCGATCCGGGCACCGATCCTCCTGCAACGGGTGCACGGCGACCTGCACCTCGGTCAGGTCCTGCGTACGGTGACCGGCTGGACGATCCTGGACTTCGAAGGTGAACCCTCTCGGTCCATCGCGGTACGCCGGCAGCTGGACACCCCGCTGCGCGACGTCGCCGGAATGCTGCGCTCCTTCGACTATGCGGCCCAACATCTGCTCCTCGGCGAAGCGACCGACCTACAGCTGTCCTACCGAGCCACCGAATGGGCGACGCGTAATCGGGCCGCCTACTGCGCCGGGTACGCCGAGGCGGGTGGCGTCGATCCAGCTGAGTTCGGCGTACTCCTGGCCGCCCTGGAAGCCGACAAGGCGGTCTACGAAACGGTGTACGAGGCTCGTAACCGTCCGAACTGGCTGAGCATCCCGTTGCATTCTTTCAACCGTCTGGTGAAGTCATGACTTCCACGCAGCCCTCCGAGCGTTTCGAAGGCCTCGTTGCCGGCCGGGAGCGAGATCCGCACGCGCTGCTGGGCTCGCACTCCGAGGGCGGCTCGACGGTCGTGCGCACGTTCCGACCGGATGCCTCGGCGGTCTCCGTCCTCGCCGCTGGATACCGGATCACGATGGATCTCGTCCACGTCCGCGGCGTCTTCGAGGCAAAGCTGTCCACTCCCCCCGTCGACTACCGCCTCGAGGTCTGCTACCTCGACGGGGAGGACGACGCGACCTACATCGTCGATGATCCATACCGCTGGTTGCCAACGCTTGGCGACATGGACGAGCACCTCATCGCCGAGGGACGTCACGAGAAGCTGTGGACCGTCCTCGGCGCGCACGTACGCAGTTATGACACTCCAGGCGGATCGGTGTCGGGTGTGTCCTTCGCGGTGTGGGCTCCCGGGGCGCTCGGCGTCCGGCTCACCGGTGACTTCGACTTCTGGCAGGCCAACGCATACTCGATGCGGCTACTCGGCGCAACCGGGGTGTGGGAACTCTTCGTTCCCGGCGTTGAGGTCGGCGCGCGTTACAAGTACAACATTCTCGGCGCTGACGGGGTCTGGCGCGTCAAGGCCGACCCCATGGCCTTCGCCACCGAGATCCCACCAGCTACCGCCTCTGTCGTAACGCAGTCCGGCTACGAGTGGCAGGACCACGAGTGGATGAGCGCCCGAGCCCAGACCTCGTGGCACGACGCGCCGATGAGCATCTACGAGGTGCACCTCGGGTCCTGGAAGCGAGGGCTCAGCTACCGTCAATTGGCCGACGAACTGGTCGACTATCTGGTCGAGACCGGCTTCACCCATACGGAACTGCTGCCGGTCTCCGAGCACCCCTACGGCGGTTCGTGGGGTTATCAGGTGACCTCCTACTACGCGCCAACCGCCCGTTTCGGCTCACCCGATGACTTCCGTTACCTCGTCGACCGACTGCACCAGGCCGGGATCGGGATCATCGTCGACTGGGTGCCCGCACATTTTCCCAAGGACGAGTGGGCCCTGGCCCGCTTCGACGGCACCCCGCTCTACGAACACGCCGACCCGCGCCGTGGCGAGCAGCCAGACTGGGGCACCTACGTCTTCGACTTCGGCCGTCGTGAGGTCCGAAACTTCCTGGTGGCCAACGCGCTGTTCTGGCTGCAGGAGTACCACATCGATGGACTCCGCGTGGACGCCGTGGCCTCGATGCTCTACCTCGACTACTCCCGCAAGGAGGGTGAGTGGGCGCCCAATGTCTACGGCGGTCGGGAGAACCTCGATGCCGTCGCCTTCCTGCAGGAGATGAATGCAACTGTCTACAAGTACGTACCCGGCGCCATCACCATCGCCGAGGAGTCCACCGCCTGGCCAGGCGTGACCCGCCCGACCTATCTCGGTGGCCTGGGGTTCGGCTTCAAGTGGAACATGGGCTGGATGAATGACACCCTGGATTACCTTGCCCGCCAGCCGGTTCACCGGTCCTACCATCACAACCAGATGACTTTTGCCATGATGTACGCGTTCTCCGAGAACTACATCCTGCCGATCAGCCATGACGAAGTAGTGCACGGCAAGGGGTCGCTGCTGGGCAAGGTCCCCGGCGACAGGTGGCAGCAAATGGCCACTATCAGGCTGCTGCTGGCCTACATGTGGGCCCATCCGGGCAAGCAGCTGTTGTTCATGGGAAGCGAATTCGGCCAGCCCGGCGAATGGGCCGAGGGATCGTCGCTGGACTGGAGTCTCCTCGAAGACCCAGGCCATGCCGGGCTGCGTCTGCTGGTCGGCGACCTGAACCGGGCCTACCGCAGCCGTGCGGCCATCTGGTCGCAGGATTCCGATGCCGCCGGATTTCAGTGGATCGACGCGAACGATGCGGCCAACAATGTGTTCTCGTTCCTGCGTTACGGCCGCGACGGGTCAGTGGTGGCCTGCATCGCGAACTTCGCATCAGTCCCTCACCACGGCTACCAGGTGGGCTTGCCGAGCAAGGGCTCCTGGGCCGAGCTGGTCAACACAGATGCGCAATCCTACGGAGGGTCAGGCGTCGGAAATCTCGGTCGAATCGAGGCCGACGGACAGGCCTGGCACGGCCAGCCCTGCTCGGCCACTGTGTCGCTCCCACCACTGGGCGCGTTGTGGCTCGTACCGGAAGACCTCGAAGGAGCGCTCGATCCCGACACGCCTGCTGACTCCGTAACCGACCGCTAGTCGTGATCGGCGCAGTGGGGAGGTCCCGCCCTTCCGGTGCGAACCTGCGGGAGTGTGACGGTAGGGACCTGCGCCTCCAACCGAGTTGTGGCGACGGCGGAGGGACGGTGGCCTTTGCTGCCGTCCGGACCCCGGTCGGTGAGTGCTGGTCGCTGTCACCCGAGGACGGGGTGGCCGCGGAAAGATTCTTGTCGACGCGAAGGCCACGCAAGGGAACCCGCACAGGGCCGGCGCCGTCTAGCCTGTGGACTCGACCGAAACTCCTGCCCAGACGCGTTTGGAGACCATGCGTGACCTGCACGGCGCAGCCCCGAACGAGTCGACCCCGGCCATTTCTCACGATGATGCTGGCCAGTGCCACGCTGATCCTGACCGCCTGCACCACAGTCGTCACTGGAGCAGCCAACCCCGCCAACGGGATCCGTCAGGACGTGGCTGACTCCGAGCTCGAGATCTTCGGAGCCGTCGACGGGGATGTCGACCGACTGGTCCGCAACGCACTGGCCGACCTCAACGCCTTCTGGGGACAGCAGTTCCCGGAGGTCTACGAGACAGATTTCGCCCCGCTTGAGGGCGGCTACTATTCCGTTGATCCAAACGATTTCGATCCCGTTGATTACCCCGACACCATCAACGACGACCGGTGCCTCGAAGACCTCGTCGAGAATGTCTCCGGCAACGCCTACTACTGCCTGGCCGGCAACGACGGTGACGTCATCGTCTACGACCGGACCCTGCTCGAGCAGTTCATGAACGATTACGGCCCGTTCCTACCCGCGATGGTGATCGCGCACGAGTTCGGGCACGCAGTCCAGGGCCGAGTGGGTTCCTCCGACAGGATGATCGTCTCCGAAACGCAGGCCGACTGCTTCGCCGGCGCCTGGACCGGTTGGGTGGCCACCGATGCCGCGGAGCATTTCAATATCCGGGCACCGGAACTGGACGACCTGATCCGCGGGCTCGTCGAGTTTCGCGACCCAGTGGGTGAGGACCCCGACGGGGACAGCTCTCATGGCTCCTACTTCGACCGGACCTCGGGGTTCCAGGAGGGATTCGACGACGGCCCCACCGCTTGCCGGGACAACTTCGAAGACGACCGCATCTTCACCCAGATCGAGTTCGATCCGGACGAGGAAGACACCACGGGCAATGCCACCTACGACGACACGTTCGCGATCGCCGACAGCTCGTTAGGAGCGTTCTGGACCGATGTCCTGGACAACACCGGCGTCGACTTCAGCATCCCTGAGCTGGTTGGCTTCGACGGCGATGCCCCGGCCTGCGACGGCCAGAGCCAGGAAGGCGACATCCACTATTGCCCGGCGGCCAACACGGTCAGCTACGACGAGTCGGAACTGACCCAGCCGTTGCACGACGGCATCGGAGATTACGCGGTCGTCATGGCCGTGGCCATCCCGTACAGCCTGTCGGTCCTGGATGCCCTTGACCGACCGATCGACGGCGGGCCGGCGGTGTCTTCTGCCGTCTGCCTTGCCGGCTGGTACTCCTCCACCTTCGCCGACGGGGATATCCCATTCGAAGGGGATAACACGTCGAGCATCCGGCCCGGGGACATCGACGAGGCGGTCATCTTCCTGGTCGAGCAGGCCACCCGTCCCGAGGTGCTCCCCGAGGCCGATCTGTCCGGCTTCCAACTCGTGGACTTCTTCCGGCGCGGTTTCGTGGTCGGTCCTGACGCGTGCGGAGTCGAGGGTCTGGACGGCTGAAGCTCGCAGCGCCTCACCGGCGCCTTATGCTGCATCCCGCACGATTGCGCTACGGCCCGCCCAGGTGAGCGCTGCCCAGAGGGGAAATCGAATGCGATCGGCTGAGGCGTCGCACAACCTGGCAATCCTGGTGGTAGTGGCGACGCTTGCGACCGGGTGTTCCAGCACACTCATCGGTGCTCCTTCACCTGCGAATGG
>JACCUF010000144.1 GCA_013811975.1 Geodermatophilaceae bacterium
GGCCCTGATCGTGGCCCGCGGCGAACACGTCTACGCGGTACTCAATCTTTTCCCGTACAACGCCGGACACCTCATGGTCGTGCCGTTTCGTCACATCGCCGACTACACCGAGCTGGAGCGTTCTCGCGAGCTGCCGGAGTTCTCCGACTTCACTCAACACGCGATGAGGGTGATCCGCCGGGTGTCTGGGGCGCAGGGATTCAACGTGGGCATGAACCAGGGCGTTGTCGCGGGCGCGGGAATCGCTGCGCATTTACACCAGCACGTCGTGCCGCGCTGGGGTGGCGACACGAACTTCATGCCGGTGGTGGGCCTCACCCGGGTGCTGCCGCAACTGCTCACCGAGACCCGTCAACTGCTGGCCGACTGCTGGACGACGGGCTAACGCGGCGGTGAACTCGGTCGGCGCATCCGCCAGCCGAGAATCCCGGTCACAATGGCAAAGACCACCAGACCGACGATCAGGAAAAGCAGCCAGGGTCTCGACGAGCCCGAGTCACCGGACGCTTCGGCGGGCGTCACCTGCGGGCTGGGTTCTGTAGGCGATGCCTCGGTCGATGTGTCGGGGATGGTTTCTGAGGCTGTGGGGTCGTCGGTGTTGCTGGCCGTGGGTGTGACGTCAGGATGGGCGATGTCCACCACCAGCCGGGACGGCTCGGTGAGAGTGAAGACCCGGAAACCAGACGCCTGGGTGGTGCCCAGGCCATAGCTGACCGTCGCCTCGAACCCGGCGCCGGCGCCGACCACCTCGATCAGTCCGATCAGGCCGGCATCGATCGTCTCCTGAGGAGCCACCGGGTCGTTGGGTACGCCGTTCACACTGACCTGGACGAAGGCCGCGCCCTCGACCGGCACCACAGCACCGGAGCCGTCTTGAGTGACCTGGTCCACGTAGGAGACGAAGTACGCCCCGACCTCCCCCTCGAACTCGACGACGAACCGATCGAACCCGTCGTTGGCACCAACTCGGACGTCGACGATGTTGCTGCCACCGGACGAGGAGGTGTCCTGGACCGGCTCGGTGCCGAAATCGGGCAGGGCTGCAGCCGCCGTGGATGAGTCGAGCCCCAGCAGCACCAACGGGAGGGCCGCAGTAGCTGCTCGGATGACCCGCATGTCGGAACAGGGTAGGGATCCCGGTGCGGTGGAGTGCGCCGGACTCGCGCACGATTGTCGATTTTCGAGGTCGGCGTGCGGCCCGAACCAGTCGCGGGTCGCTCAGCGCGCGGCGGCGCGCTCGGCACGGACGGTGCTCGCCTCGTGCTCGGGCATTGGGTCATAGCGCAGGAAGGTGCGGGAGAACCGGCCGCTTCCACCGGTGAAGGAGCGCAGGTCGATGGCGTAGCGGAGCAGTGAGGTCTCCGGGATCTCGGCACGTACCACGGTGCGCGCACCGCTGGCGGCCTCGGTTCCGGTGACCTGGCCGCGCCGGCTGGACAGGTCGCTTATCACCGATCCGACGTGCTCGTCGGGCACAGTGATGAGCACGTCATGCACTGGTTCGAGGAGAGTGACACCGGCTTGTGCTCCCGCATCGCGCAGCGCCAATGATCCTGCGGTCTGGAACGCGGCGTCTGAGGAGTCCACAGTGTGTGCCTTCCCGTCGACCAGGGTTACCCGCAGATCGACGAGTGGGAACCCGGCGTCGAGCCCGCGTTCCATCTGGGCGCGCACGCCCTTCTCCACCGACGGGATGTAGTTGTGCGGCACGGCCCCACCGACGACCTTGTCCACGAATTCGAAGCCTGCGCCCCGTTCCAGCGGCTCCACCGTCACTCTTGCGACGGCGTACTGGCCGTGTCCGCCGGACTGCTTGACGTGCCGACCCAAGCCTTCGGCGGATGCGACCAGCGTCTCGCGCAGAGCGACGATCACTGGCACGGTCTCCAAGTGCACCCCCTGGCCACGAAGCCGGTCCAGCACGACATCGGCATGTGACTCACCCATGCACCACAGCACGAGCTGGTGGGTTTCGGCGTTGCGCTCCAACCGCAGTGTGGGGTCGCCAGCGATAAGCCGGGAGAGACCCTTGGCCAGGGAGTCTTCGTCGGCGCGAGTCCTGGCTTCAATGGCGATGGGCAACAAGGGCTCTGGCATGTCCCATGCCTCGACGAGCAGAGGACGGTCCTTGGCCGAGATCGTGTCCCCGGTTTCGGCGGACAACAGTTTGGTCACCGCGCACAGGTCGCCGGCGATGGACTCAGCAATCGGGCGCAGCGTCCTACCCTGGGGGCTGAGCACTGAGCTGATCCGCTCGTCGGCGTCGTGATCGTCGTGTCCACGGTCGGTGAGACCGTGGCCGGACACGTGCAGGGCAGTCTCGGGTCGCAAGGTGCCGGAAAAGACCCTGATCAGGGACACCCGTCCGACGTAGGAATCGATCGTGGTCTTGATGATCTCGCCGACCAAGGGGCCGTCTGGATCCGCGGAGAGTGGTTCGACCGGGCCGCCGTCGATGGCAGTGACAGTCGGCAGAGCATGCTCCCCCGGGTGCGGGAAACCGCCGACGAGGAGTTCGAGCAATGCATTGATGCCGAGCCCGCTGGTCGCACAGACGCCGAGGACCGGGAAGAACGAGCCGCGAGCAACGGCGGTCTCCAGATCGTCGATCAGGGTCTCGACGTCAATGTCCTCGCCATCCAGGTAGCGGTCCAGCAGTGTCTCGTCCTCGCTCTCGGCGATGATCGATTCGATCAGGTTTCCGCGGGCATCGACGATCCCGTCCCGGTGCTCGGCCTCCGGCTCGCGCACGGTGGGGACCGGCCCGCCGTCGCTGTGATCAAAGACTTGCTGACTGAGCAACCCGAGCAGTCCGCAGACTGCGCCGCCATCGTCGTGCAAGGGCAGGTACAGCGGGGTCACGCCGTCACCGAACGCGCTCTTGCAGGCCTGCAAGGCCCGTTCCCAGTCCGCACGTGGGTGGTCGAGGCGTGAGATGACGACCGCCCGGGGAAGCCCGACCGCGGCGCACTCCTCCCAGAGGGCCATCGTCGCGGCGTCGATGTCATCACCCGCGGCGACGACGAACAAGGCAGCATCCGCGCCGCGCAGACCAGCTCGGAGTTCTCCCACGAAGTCCGCGTACCCCGGGGTGTCGAGCAGGTTGATGGTGTAGCCCTGGTACGGGACCGGAGCAAGGGCCAGGGAGACCGATCGTTGTTGCTTGAGCTCAGCGGGATCGCTGTCGCTGACGGTGCTGCCTTCGGCGATCGAACCCATCCGGTTGATGACCCCGGTCGCCGCGAGCAACGACTCAACGAGGGTGGTCTTCCCGGATCCGGTCCGCCCGACGACGGCGAGGTTGCGGATCCGGGTCGGGTCACTTGCCGACGTCGCCGACCTCTCGCTCCCTCGACCGGGACCGGACTGTTTCGACATCGCAGGCAGCCTCCTCGATGCGGCGGACGCCGATGGACAGCGCCCGCCTCGTGTACTCGCCTCCCTACCCCTCGTGGCTGCGCCCCACAAGGGCCTCTCTTGTCCCCGGCTAGAATGGGTCACTCCCGAAGTGCCGGAAGGCCGGTCCCCACACGTCATGCTCAACCTGCGCGCCCGCTCGTCGATCAGCAACGCACTCGCGCCGGTTGGTGGCGGTCTGCATCGGCTGGGGGTCAGCCCGAATGCCATCACCGTGGTCGGCACGCTAGGCACGGTCGTCTCTGCTGCGCTGCTCATCGGCACCGGCCGGTTCCTACTCGCCGTCGTAGCGATCACGCTGTTCGTACTTTTCGATCTGCTCGACGGCGCCGTTGCCCGGGCGGGTGGAACTGCATCGAGGTTCGGTGCGGTCCTGGACTCCACCTGTGACCGAGTGGCCGACGCGTCGATCTTTGCGGCTCTCATCTGGTGGTTCGCCGGATCCGGGCAGGCATCGAGTCGGCCGAACCTGATCCTGGCCGCGCTGCTGGCGCTGGTCCTGGGGCAGCTAATTCCCTATGTCCGGGCACGCGCCGAGGGTCTGGGCGTGAATGCCAGCGTAGGGATCGCCGAGCGAGCCGAACGACTGATCATCGTCCTGGTGGGCGTGGGCTTGGCCGGGCTAGGCCTGGAAATCGCCCTTCCGATCGCCCTGTGGCTGCTCGTCGCCGTCGGTGTGCTCACGGTGGGTCAACGACTGAATGCTGTACGCAGGGCCGCACCTTCCTCGCCGCCGGCGGAGGCGGCGCAGGAGTCCGCAGGTGGCTGAGTTCAGCCTGGCTGAGCGGGCGACCGCTGCCGGTTTTGCGCTCGGCTGGCGGGCCGGCCGGGCCTTCGACACTTCTCCCGCGAGGGTCCTCTTCGACGCTGCGGCTGATCTTGGCTGGCGCCGGGATGGGCCGGGCGCTTCCCAGCTCCGAGCGAACCTGCGCAGGGTTGTCGGTCCGGAGTTCAGCGAGCGCGATCTCGATGCGCTGACCCGACGCGGCCTGCGCTCATACGCCCGGTACTTCCGCGAGGTGTTCTGGATGCCGTCGGCCCGCCCGGACGTGGTGGCCGGGCGTACCCGCATGAACGGCGCAGCCAATGTCGACATCGTACGACAGCGGGGCCAAGGGGTGATCTGCGCGCTTCCCCACACCGGCAACTGGGACGCCGCAGCGGTGGCCTACCTCGCCCGGTTCGGCGGGCCGCTGACCGTCGTGGCAGAGCGATTGCGCCCGGAGTCTCTCTACCGACGGTTTCAGACCTACCGCGAGTCGTTGGGTATGTCAGTCCTACCACTGACCGGAGGGGAGCGGCCCTCCGCGCACCTGTTGGCAACGACTCTGCGGGCGGGTGGCACGGTCAGCCTGGTGTGTGATCGCGATCTGGGCAGCAGCGGGGTACCCGTGAGTTTGTTCGGTCGGATGATCACCGTTCCCCCGGGACCAGCCCTCCTCGCGGTCCAGACGGGCGCAGCGCTCATCCCGACGCTTCCGGGGTTCGAGGGTGACGACTGGAGCCTGGCGTTTCTGCCCGAAGTGGTCGTTGACGGTCCCGATGCTCCGAAGCGGCTGCGACACAAGGTAACCCAGGCGATGCAGCAAGTTGTCGATCAGTTCGCGACTGGCATCGTGAACGCTCCGCAGGACTGGCACATGGTGCAGAGGTTGTGGCAGGAGGATCTCGAACCAGCCTCGACGGGGCGCTCATCACGATGAGGATCGGCCTGGTCTGCCCGTACACATGGGACATCCCCGGTGGCGTGCAGTACCACGTACGCGATCTCGCCCAGACCCTGATCGCGGGCGGTCATCACGTCCAGGTGCTCACACCGGCCAACGACGAGGACAACCTCCCGCCGTACGTGACCTGTGCCGGACGGGCGGTACCCATTCGCTACAACGGTTCGGTGGCGCGCCTTCAGTTCGGTCCGGTGGCTGCCGCGCGGGTACGACGTTGGCTCCGAGACGGGCACTTCGACGTCCTCCACGTACACGAACCCTCCGCCCCGAGTCTGTCCTTGCTGACCTGCGTGCTGGCGAAGGGACCCATCGTCGCGACCTTCCACGCCGCCACCGTCCGGTCTCGCTGGCTCTCGGCCGTCGGCGGAGTCCTACAGCCCTTCATGGAGCGAATCGCCGGTCGAATTGCGGTGTCGGACTTGGCCCGTCGAGTCCAAGTCGAACACTTGGGCGGTGACGCCATCGTGATCCCGAATGGTGTCGACGTCTCGCATTTCGCCTCCGCCGCACCGCTGCCGGGCTACCCGCGGGCTGGATTGACGATCGGATTTCTCGGCCGCTTCGACGAACGGCGCAAGGGTTTGCCGGTCCTGCTCGAGGCGCTGGCCCAGGTCGCACCTGTGCATCCCGATCTTCACTTGCTGGTTGCGGGTCGCGGGGACGAATCCGATCTCTACGACGAACTTCCCGATCTGCTCGCGGACCGGGTCACCGTGCTCGGTGAGCTCTCCGAGGACGACAAGGCTCGGATGCTCGCCTCGATCGACATCTACTGCGCGCCGAACCTGGGTGGGGAGAGCTTCGGGGTGATTCTGGTCGAGGCGATGGCCGCGGGTGCCGCGATCGTGGCCAGCGATCTCGACGCGTTTCGACGCGTCCTCAACGACGGCGCAGCCGGTGTGCTGGTGCGCCGCGGCAGGGCTGATGCGCTGGCTGCCGGGCTGTTGCAGCTGCTCGCCGATCCGGCCAGACGTGAGGCCCTGGTCCGGGCCGGGCACCTTTCGGTCCGCGAGTACGACTGGCCGGTCGTCTCGGAACGGGTACTGGCCGTCTACGAGACTGTCGTGTCGCGAGTAGGCGGCGAGGTCGTGGTCACGACGCAACGGTGACGGCGTTGGCCGGCTGACTGTGATGTCTCGGTACGGCGGTCTGATGAGGCTGAGTTGTCGGACGAAAGACGCGAGATTGGGTCAATGCCATCGATGGTGCTCAACGGACTCAACCAAGAGATGCCGGACGTAGTGGGCCAGGTGGGGCTCACGGCTACCCTCGACCGCCGTGAGCAGCCAAACGATCCTGTTGATCGTCCTCGGACTGCTGGCGGTACTCCTGATCTGGATCGCCTCGACGGTGTCGAGGCTGGACCGCCTCGACAGCCGGGTGCTTGCTGCCAGGTCCGCGCTGGACGCCCAGCTGGTACGCCGAGCCGCTGTCGCGCGGGCGATTGCCGATGAGCACCCGAACGTCCTCGGCCAGCGCGCCGAGGAGCTCCGGAACGCTGCCCATGAAGCCCTGAGCGCAGACGATGCCTCCCGCGAAGGGGCTGAGAACGCCCTGGGACATCTGCTTCGAGCGGTCGGCACGGATCTGGGGGGAGTCCCAATGTCGCTCAGGAGTGACCTGAGGTCGACTACCGAACGGGTGGTGCTGGCCAGGCGGTTCTACAACGACGCCGTTCGCGACGACCGCCAACTGCGCGGACAGGCGTTACCGCGGCTCTTTCGTCTCGCCGCACGTCGCCCCCCACCGGCTCATTTCGACATCGATGATCGACCGTAGACGGGTCCGGCGCTGCGTTGTCCACGGCCTGATCGGCTGACCAGCTCCCGGTGGGGTCGTAGACTGAAGCCTTCCCACCCGTACGACCATCAAGAGGTTATCCGTGTCCGAGTCCACTGACCGCCCCGTCACCGGCACCACGCGCGTCAAGCGCGGGATGGCCGAGATGCTCAAGGGCGGCGTGATCATGGACGTGGTGAACGCCGAGCAGGCGAAGATCGCCGAAGACGCCGGTGCCGTGGCCGTCATGGCCTTGGAGCGGGTCCCGGCCGACATCCGCGCCCAAGGCGGAGTGGCCCGGATGAGCGACCCCGACATGATCGACTCGATCATCGCCGCAGTCACCATCCCGGTGATGGCCAAGGTCCGGATCGGCCACTTCGTCGAGGCACGTGTCCTGCAGAGCCTTGGCGTCGACTACATAGACGAATCCGAAGTCCTCACCCCGGCCGACGAGGCACATCACATCGACAAGTGGGCCTTCACCGTTCCATTCGTCTGCGGTGCCACGAACCTGGGCGAGGCGCTGCGCCGGATCAGTGAAGGCGCGGCGATGATCCGCAGCAAGGGTGAAGCCGGCACTGGCAACGTGGTCGAGGCCACTCGCCACATGCGCTCGATCCGCGGCGAAATCCGGAAGCTCTCCACCATGGACGAGACCGAGCTGTTCAGCGCGGCAAAGGAGCTGAGGGCACCCTACGATCTGGTCACCGAGGTCGCCGGAGCCAGCAAGCTGCCCGTGGTGCTGTTCACCGCGGGCGGAATAGCTACCCCCGCGGACGCCGCGATGATGATGCAACTCGGTGCCGAGGGTGTCTTCGTCGGTTCGGGAATCTTCAAAGCCGGCAACCCCGCACAGCGCGCTACGGCCATCGTTGCAGCCACCACGTTCCACGACGACCCTGATGTGATTGCCAAGGTCTCGCGCGGACTGGGCGAGGCCATGGTCGGGATCAACGTCTCCGAGCTGCCCGACAGCGAGCGGTACGCAACGCGCGGCTGGTGAGACCACCGATCATCGGCGTCCTCGCCCTGCAGGGGGACGCCCGCGAACACCTGCGCCGCATCGCCTCCTCCGGCGCGACCGGTGTCGCGGTCCGTCGGAGGGCCGAACTCGACGCCATCGACGGGCTGATCCTGCCCGGCGGGGAGTCCACGACGATCGCGAAGCTGCTCAACCGGTTCGAGTTGATGGAACCGCTGCGCGCTCGCATCCGGGCGGGCCTTCCGGTTTACGGATCTTGTGCCGGGATGATTCTGCTGGCAGACCGCATACTGGACGCCCCCGCGGACCAGGACACGATCGGCGGGATGGACGTGACGGTGCGGCGCAATGCCTTTGGCCGGCAGGTCGAGTCCTTCGAAAACGAGGTTCCGATACCAGCCGTGGGCCAGTGCTCCTTTGCTGCGGTGTTCATCCGGGCGCCCTGGGTGGAACAATCCGGACCGGATGTCGAGGTTCTTGGCCGCGTCAGCGGGGGAGCCGCCGACGGTAAGGTGGTCGCCGTCCGGCAGGGTGGGCTACTCGCGACCAGCTTCCATCCTGAGCTGACCGACGACGGCCGGATCCACAGCTTCTTCGTGGACATGGTCCGCGGGTGAACAGGGAGGAGCGATCATGAGCGGTCACTCAAAATGGGCGACGACCAAGCACAAGAAGGCCGTCGTCGACGCCAAGCGCGGCAAGCTCTTCGCCAAGATGATCAAGAACGTCGAGGTCGCGGCCCGTACCGGCGGCGCCGACCTGGCCGGGAACCCGACCCTCTACGACGCGGTGCAGAAGGCCAAGAAGTCCTCCGTGCCCAATGAGAACATCGACCGCGCGGTCAAGCGAGGCGCAGGCACGGAGGACGGCGGGTCCGACTGGCAGACGATCATGTACGAGGGGTACGGCCCCAGCGGGGTCGCGGTCCTCATCGAGTGCCTCACCGACAACCGCAACCGGGCCGCTTCGGAGGTCCGAACAGCGATGACCCGCAACAGTGGCTCGATGGCCGATCCGGGGTCGGTGGCATATCTGTTCAACCGCAAGGGGGTTGTACTCGTACCCAAGGAGGGTACGGCGGGCCACGAGGTCGACGAGGACGACGTGCTGACCGCTGTGCTCGACGCGGGTGCCGAGGAGGTCAACGACCTGGGCGACTCCTTCGAGGTGGTGAGCGAACCGACAAACCTCGTGGCCGTACGCACCGCTCTGGTCGGAGCGGGTATCGACTATGACTCGGCCGAGGCATCCTTCCTACCCAGCGTCCAGATCGAACTCGACGAGGAAGCCGCCCCGAAGGTCTTCCGACTGATCGATGCCCTCGAGGACTGCGACGACGTCCAGAACGTCTACGCGAACTTCAATGCCAGCGACGAGATCCTGGCTGCCGCCTTGTGATGGCGGGATCATGGATGGTAGGGCGTGTCACACGGGTTCTGCGCAACGCCGACGACTAGCCTGTCGAACACGTGTTCGGATCCGGCCAGGAGGGCTGCATGCGTGTTCTCGGCATCGACCCGGGCCTGACCCGATGCGGCTTCGCCGTCATCGACGGGTCACCTGGGCGACCGCCGCGGGCCATCTCCTACGGCGTGTTGCGGACCCCATCCGGGGCTGAGTTGGGGCCGCGGTTGCTCGAGCTGTCCGACGCGATAACTGTCCTTCTCACGACCTATGACCCCGAGGTGCTGGCGGTGGAGCGCGTATTCAGCCAGCACAACGTCCGGACCGTCATGGGCACCGGTCAGGCCGCGGGCGTAGCCATCCTGGCGGCAACTCGTGCGGAGGTCCCGGTCGCGATGTACACGCCTAGTGAGGTCAAGGCCGCAGTCACCGGATCGGGAAGCGCCGACAAGGCCCAGGTGACCGCAATGGTCACCCGCTTGCTCACCCTGCCCGAGCCGCCGCGTCCAGCCGATGCCGCCGACGCGTTGGCCCTGGCCATTTGTCATGCCTGGCGCGGCGCGGCGTTGCGGCGTCGCACACTGGCCAGCACCGGGAGGCCCGGCGCGCTGCCGCCCGGAGCTTGGGGAGCCGGTCGATGATCGCCCACCTCAGCGGTGTGGTCAGTGCCGTGGGGCCCGACCAGGCGGTCATCGACGTCGGGGGAGCCGGCCTGGCGGTCTCGTGCACACCGAGCACCCTGGCCACCCTGCGCATCGGTACCACCGCGCGGTTGGCCACGAGCCTGGTGGTGCGCGAGGACTCGCTGACTCTGTACGGCTTCGTCGACGATGACGAGCGGGGCCTTTTCGAGCTGCTGCAGACAGCCAGTGGCGTAGGGCCGCGGTTGGCTCAGGCGGTCCTGGCCATCCATCGCCCGGCCGCGATCCGCCGGGCGGTGGCCAGCAGCGATCTCGCCGCGCTGACGCAAGTGCCCGGAATCGGCAAGAAGGGCGCCGAGCGGCTGCTCATCGATCTCAAGGATCGACTGGGCGCCGGACCGGAGACCGGGTCCGTCAGCCACGACGACGGTTCGGCCACAGTCGCCAGCGAACCTGGCTGGCGACGGTCGTTGATGCAGGCACTGCTCGGGCTCGGCTGGAATCCGCGAGAGGCCGAAGCGGCCCTGCAGGCAGTGACCCCGGAGGCTGAGGATCGGATCGAGCAAGGCAACAGCGTCGACGTGGGCTCCTTGCTGCGGCATGCCCTGTCCGGTCTGGACCGCCTGTGAGCAGTAACAGCGAGGATCTCGCCCCTCGCGGCCAGGATGCGCCGGTCTCCCCGTACGCCGCGGATGAGGATCGCGACATCGAAACCTCGTTGCGACCACGGCGGCTGGAGGAGTTCATTGGCCAGCCAAAGGTCCGCGCGCAGCTCGACCTACTGCTGGAGAGCGCACGGCGGCGGGCCCGACCTCCAGACCATGTCCTACTCTCCGGGCCTCCGGGTTTGGGCAAGACCAGCCTGGCAATGATCATCGCCGCCGAACTCGGCGCTGTGCTACGGGTCACCAGCGGTCCAGCGATCGAGCGCGCCGGAGACCTCGCCGCGCTGCTGACGAACCTCGGGCCCGGCGACATCGTCTTCATCGATGAGATCCACCGGATCGCCCGACCGGCAGAGGAACTGCTCTACGTGGCGATGGAGGACTTCCGGGTGGACGTTGTGGTCGGCAAAGGTCCTGGTGCCACCGCGATCCCGCTCGAGGTTGCGCCATTCACGCTGGTGGGGGCCACCACGAGGGCCGGCCTGCTGACCGGGCCGCTGCGTGACCGGTTCGGCTTTGTCGGGCACATGGAGTTCTACGATCCGCCAGAACTCGTAGCTGTCCTGCAACGCAGCGCACGATTGCTCGGGGTGGATCTACGCCCAGACGGAGCAGCTGAGCTCGCCGGGCGTTCGCGTGGTACGCCGCGGATCGCCAACCGCCTGCTGCGGCGGGTCCGTGACTTCGCCGAAGTACGCGCCGACGGCATCGTCGACGTGTCGATCGCCCGGGACGGGTTGGCCCTCTTCGACGTCGACGACCTGGGACTGGACCGGTTGGACCAGGCAGTGCTTAGGGCCCTCGTGCAACGCTTCGACGGGGGTCCAGTGGGGATCGCGACCTTGGCCGTCGCGGTGGGAGAGGAGGCGCAGACCGTGGAGGAGGTGTGCGAACCCTTCCTCGTACGGGCCGGCCTGCTGATCCGTACGCCGCGCGGGCGGGTCGCTACCCGCAGGGCCTGGGAACACCTCGAGATCACCCCTACGAATGGCGCAGCTGGGACGGCCGGGGCCGGACCTGGGCCCCCTTCTGCGTCGCCTTCTCTGTTCGACGCCTAGAATGCAGCGGGACGCAGTGATGTGGTGCTCGCCACCATGGGCACGTTCTCCTCGCCGAGGTCGGTTCTCGGCGGCGTCGGACCAGACAGACTCCGAGCAGACAGACCCGAACCAGTGAAGAAAGAGGAGAATAAGACCCGGTGGGCGATCTAGTGCTTTTCCTTCCATTCCTTGCGCTGTTCGGCGTGATCATTTATATGCAGACTCGGCAGCGCAAGAAGATCCAGGCTCGGCAGACCGAGTTGCAAGCCGCCCTCAGCGTCGGTGCACCGATCATGCTCACCTGCGGTCTGTACGGCGACGTCGCCGGCCTCGACGACACCACCGTGGACGTGGAGATCGCTCCCGGCGTGGTTGCGCGATTCGCTCGCGCGGCGGTCCTCGAGATGCGCACGAATGACAGCGTGCTGGACAGCGATGACAGTGACAGTGACAGCGACACCACCAACGACACCACCAACGACACCACCAACGACACCACCACATCGCGGCCGGCCAAGCCGCTGGCCCACGACGACCCGTCGGCCTGACTCTCACTCACAGAAGCGTCGGTCAGCACGCTGCCGCGTGGACCCGGCCGCACTCCGGTCGGGCGACGCCTCAGATGCTCTGACCTGACCTCAGGAAAGGAAATCCAGCAGTGGCACGTGCGCAGACGCAGATCCGGGGCTACTTCGTCGCCCTCGCGTTGATCATCGCGACGCTCTACGCGCTGGTGTTCTTCACCGGGGACTCGCCGACGCCTCGGCTGGGGCTCGACCTCCGCGGCGGTACGACGGTGACCCTGACCGCGCAAACCGGAGATGGCGCGGCACCGAGTGCCGAAGAAATGGAAACGGCTCGGCAGATCATCGAACGCCGGGTCAACGGCCTGGGGGTGGCCGAAGCCGAGGTGGTCATCGAAGGGGACAACAACATCGTCATCTCGGTCCCTGGTAACGAGGGTGAGCAGGCCCGCTCCTTGGGTACAACGGCCGAACTGCTCTTCCGTCCGGTCGTCGCCGGCCCGGAACCGGTGACCCCTGTGGCGCCGGAGGCGACCACCGATCCTGCCGCGACCACCGATCCTGCGGCCACGACCGATCCTGCCGCGACCACCGATCCTGCGGCGACCACCGATCCTGCCGCGACCACCGATCCTGAGGCCTCCACCGATCCTGAGGCGACTACGGATGGTTCCGCGCCTGCTGCAGACCCGGACCGGCCCGCGGTCACCCAGGAGGAGGCCCAAGAGACCTTCACGGCGCTGACCGAATGCTCCACCGAGGTCGACCAGTCGCAGGCCAGCACCGATCGCCCTGCGGACTTCGTGGCCGCCTGCTCGAGCGACGGAACCCAGAAGTACCTGCTCGGCCCGACGATCATCCCCGGTACCGAGGTCGACGACGCGAGCGCCGGACTCGACCCGTCCGGAACGCAAGGCTGGGTCGTGCTGTTGGACTTCAAGTCCGAAGGGCGATCCACCTGGGCGAGCTATACCGCGGCCAACGTCGGCAACAACGTGGCCTTCACCCTCGACAGTCGGGTGGTCTCAGCCCCGGTGATCCAGGCCGCGATCAGCGGAACTACCACTATCAGCGGGTCCTTCACCGAGGAGTCGGCGACCACCCTCTCGAACTCGTTGAAGTACGGTGCGTTGCCGCTCACCTTCACGCAGTCCACCGCCGAGACCGTCTCCGGGCTCCTGGCAGCCGATCAGCTGCGGGCCGGACTGATCGCCGGTGGCATCGGCATCTTGCTGGTCTTCGTCTATGCCATGTTCTATTACCGGCTACTCGGCTTGGTGACGATCGCAAGCCTGATCCTGTCCGCGGTCATCGTCTACGCCTGCTTGGTCGTCCTCGGTCGGCAGATCGGGTTCACCCTGAGCTTGGCCGGTATTGCCGGGTTCATCGTCGCTATCGGGATCACGGCGGACTCCTTCATCATATTCTTCGAGAGACTCAAAGATGAAGTGCGTGAAGGCCGTTCGATGCGGGCTGCGGTGCCCCGCGCATGGGTGAGTGCACGCCGGACGATCCTGTCCGCGGACGCCGTGAGCTTCCTCGCCGCCGCGACGTTGTACGTATTGGCGGTCGGTGGGGTCAAGGGATTTGCTTTCACGCTGGGGCTAGCCACGGTGCTCGACCTGCTGGTCGTGTTCCTGTTCACCCATCCGTTGGTGGCACTACTGTCCCGTAACGCGACGTTCGCGTCCCCCCGCATCTCCGGGCTCGGCAGGTTGCAGGTTGGACCGTCGGTTTCGGCCACGCCGGCGATGGCGTCGGCAGGTGCGGGCTCTGCGGGCCAACGTGGGGCACCGACACGACGTACCTCAACCAAGAGGAGTGGCAGCTGATGGCCACGAAGTCTGGCTCCGGAAATCCCCGCCGAAAGGCTGCGGTCGGCAAAGCGTCGGCACCAGTGTCGGACGCTAAGCCAGCTGCGGCCAAGGCGGCTCGTACTGCCGCGGCCAAGGCGGCTCGTACTGCCGCGGCCAGGCAGCCGGTCGGTGTGCCGAGTTCACGGCCGGACGTCGCCGTTCTCGATGACGACACGACTGAGACCGACGGGCCCGCCACGTCTGTGGACAGCGATCCGGGGGCCGCTCCGAAGACCGCAACCTCGCAGGAGCGCAAACCTTGGCCGGTTCGGCTCTACCTCGGTGAGATCGGTTATGAGTTCATCGGCAATCGCAAGTTCTGGTACGCCTTCTCTGCAGCGTTGGTCTTGATCTGCCTGGGTTCGATGATCTTCAAGGGGTTCAACCTGGGGGTCGAATTCGCCGGCGGGGAGCGCTTCCGCGGCCCCGGCACCGCGGCACAACTCGAGGAGGCAAGTCAGGCGGTCGAGGACCTCGGTGCCGACGTGACCAGCTCGCAGGCGGTTGGTGCCAACCAGCTTGTCATCATCACCGCAGATCTGGGTGAGGAGCGCACGCGCGAGGTCACCGAGGCCATCGCCGATTCGCTTGGGGTAGACGCTACCGAAATCACGAACTCGACGACGAG
>JACCUF010000446.1 GCA_013811975.1 Geodermatophilaceae bacterium
TATGCACCGCGGCGGGGCTGGTGCGTCGCATCGAGCCGGCCGGGCACCCCGCCCGGTTCGAGCGGCGAGTACGCGACAACCACCACCATGTCGTGTGCCGCCATTGCGGACGTACCGATGACGTCGACTGTGGGGTCGGGGCCGCGCCTTGTCTGGAGCCCTCCGACGATCGCGGGTTCACCATCGACGAGGCCGAAGTCGTGTTCTGGGGCCTGTGCCCCGGCTGCGTGACCGCGAAAGATCCCGCGGACGGATCCACCCAACAAGAGGAGATAGTGCAGTGACGGATCAGCCCAAGCCAACTACGACTGACGCCGGCATACCGGTAGAGAGCGACGAGCATTCACTCACGCTCGGCGCAGAGGGACCGATCCTGCTTCAGGATCACTACCTCATCGAGCAGATGGCGCAGTTCAACCGCGAACGAATCCCGGAGCGCCAGCCGCACGCCAAGGGAGGCGGTGCGTTCGGCCACTTCGAGGTGACCAACGACGTCAGCGCCTATACCAAGGCCGCGGTCTTCCAGCCCGGCACCAAGACCGACATGCTGGTCCGGTTCTCCACTGTCGCTGGTGAGCGCGGCAGCCCCGACACCTGGCGCGACCCACGTGGCTTCTCCCTCAAGTTCTATACGACCGAGGGCAACTACGACATGGTCGGCAACAACACGCCGGTGTTCTTCGTCAAGGACCCGATGAAGTTCCAGCACTTCATCCGCTCGCAGAAGCGTCGCTCCGACAATCACCTTCGCGATCACGACATGCAATGGGACTTCTGGACCCTGTCACCCGAGTCCGCACATCAAGTCACTTGGCTGATGGGGGACCGGGGCATCCCACGTACCTGGCGGCACATGAACGGCTACAGCTCCCATACCTACATGTGGGTCAACGCTCAGGGTGTGAAGTACTGGGTCAAATACCATTTCAAGACCGACCAAGGCGTCGAGAACTTCACCCAGGACGAGGCTGACCAGATGGCCGCCGTCGACACCGATTACCACACCCGCGACCTGTATGAGCACATCCGGGACGGGAAGTTCCCGAGTTGGACGCTCAAGATGCAGATCATGCCGTTCGAGGACGCCAAGAGCTACCGGTTCAACCCGTTCGACCTGACCAAGGTATGGCCGCATGGCGACTACCCGCTCATCGACGTCGGACGGATGACGCTGGACCGCAACCCGACCGACTACCACGCCGAGATCGAGCAGGCGGCGTTTCAGCCGAACAACCTCGTCCCGGGTATCGGACCGAGCCCGGACAAGATGCTGCTGGCTCGGTTGTTCTCCTACGCCGATGCCCACCGTGCTCGGATGGGCGTGAACTACCAGCAGATCCCGGTGAACGCGCCCAGGTCGCCGGTGCACAGCTACAGCAAGGACGGGGCGATGCGGATCAACAACGTCTCCGACCCGGTGTACGCGCCGAACTCCTACGGCGGGCCGAGGGCTGACACGGCTCGCTACGGCGAACCGGCAGGGTGGTACGCCGACGGCGAGATCCAGCGGTCCGCCTACGTGCAGCATCCCGAGGACGACGACTGGGGACAGCCCGGCACAATGGTCCGCGAAGTGCTTAATGACGCTGAGCGCGAGCGGCTGGTCAACAACATCGTCGGCCACCTGCTCAATGCCGTGAGCGAGCCAGTCCTGCAACGAGCCTTCGAGTACTGGCGAAACGTGGACAAGAGCCTCGGCGACAAGGTCGAAGCCGGCGTACGTGCGAAAGCCGACGAGATGGATCCGAAGGCCGCCGAGCAGGCCAACCCAGCCCGGGAGTCGATGCAAGCCAAGGCCTGATCGACAGGGACGCAACTCCGATGGCAGCCGGTGAAACGCGCGACGGTGTAGCCCTGACCAATCTCGACGACCCGTTGTTCGACGACGCCGGCGCGACGAAGCGGGATCTGGTCGACTACCTCGATGCGGTTGCCGACCGGATCATCCCGGTCCTGGCCGACCGCCCGTTGTCGGTGATCCGGATCCTGCGCGGTCGAAATCGGTTCATGCAGAAGAATGTGCCGAATTACACCCCGCCGTGGGTGCGCAC
>JACCUF010000475.1 GCA_013811975.1 Geodermatophilaceae bacterium
CGGCCATGCCTGGTGCAGATCCCAGGCGGTGATCGGTGGCGTGCAGATGTCGTAGCGGCCCTGAACGATGATGCCTGGGATATTCTGCAGCACAACAGAATTGGTGATTAGTTGGCCTTCTTCCAGCCAGCCGTTGTGGACGAAGAAGTGGTTCTCGATGCGGGCGAAGGCAAGCGCGAACGCCGGCTCCTGGAACGCCTCGAGCAGGTCAGGGTCCTCGAACAGAGTCACGGTGGAGGCCTCCCAGACGCTCCAGGCAACGGCGGCGGGCCCGTGCACGGCTGGGTCGGGATCGTTGAGCAGCCGGGAATAGGCGCCGATCAGCTCGCCGCGGTCCTCCGGCGCGACCGGCGCGATGAAGTCCTGCCAGCGTTCGGGAAAGATCGCGCTGGCACCGCCCTGATAGAACCAGTCCAGTTCCTGCCGACGCAGCGTGAACACCCCACGCAGGATCAGTTCGGTAACCCGCTGCGGGTGGGTCTGGGCGTAGGCCAGCGCCAGGGTCGAGCCCCACGAGCCGCCGAGCACCAGCCAGCTCGTGATGTCGAGGTGTTCCCGCAGGGCCTCGATATCGGCGACCAGATGCCAGGTCGTGTTGGTGCTCAGATCGGCGGAGGGATCGCTGGCGTGCGGCAGGCTGCGCCCGCAACCGCGCTGATCGAACACGACGATCCGGTACCGAGCCGGGTCGAACAGCCGCCGGTTGTCCGGCTTCGAGCCGCCGCCGGGGCCGCCGTGCAGGAACACCGCGGGCTTGCCGTCCGGATTGCCGCTGGTCTCCCAGTAGATCTCCTGACCGTCACCGACAGCCAGCAGCCCGGACTCGTACGGCTCGATCTCGGGATACGGCTCGGCAGGCATGGTGACCTCGAATCGGGTTGAGTGAAGGACGCCTTGTATCGAGCCTATGGATACAGGGCGTCCTTCACTCGGATGGCGCGAGGGTGACCGGCAGCTGGGCTAGACCGCGCAGGACGAACTCTGGCCGGCGTACCGGTTCGCTGGCCAACTCGATGGACGCCGTTGCGGCGAGCAGTGCGGCGAACGAAGCCTGCAACTCCACCCTGGCCAGGGGTGCGCCGATGCAGAAGTGAATTCCGGCGCCGAAGGCGATGTGCGGATTGTCCGTACGGTTCAGGACGAGCCGGTCCGCGTCGGAAAAGACGGCCGGGTCGCGGTTGGCCGAGCCGAGCAACGCGGCCACCTTCTGCCCCGCCCGTACGGTCACCGGCCCGATCTCGACATCGCGTACGGCGGTGCGTTCGAATAGCTGCAGCGGCGAGTCATAGCGCATGAGTTCCTCGACCGCGGTAGAGATGAGCGACGGATCGGCGCGCAGCCGGGCGAGCTCGCCGGGATGCCGGAGCAGGGCGAGCATCCCGTTGCCGGTCACGTTGACCGTCGCCTCGTGGCCGGCGTTGAGTAGCAAGATGCAGGTGGTGACCAGTTCGTCCTCGGTGAGCCGGTCGCCGTCGGTGTCGCGAACCGAGACGAGGTGGCTGATCAGGTCTTCGCCCGGCGCGGTACGCCGCTGAGCCGCCAACTCGCGGAGATAGGCCACGAAGTCGGCCGCGGCGGTCTCGGCCGCGGACTCGACGCCGGCCGGGCGGTCGTACTCGTACATCTTGACGATCGAGTTCGACCACGGGCGCAGTTGCGGTCGGTCGGCCTGCGGGACGCCGAGGAGTTCGGCGATCACGGCGACCGGAAGCTCGTCGGCATAGGTCGGCACGAGATCGACGGCCGACCCGTCGGCTGCCTGCTCGAGCAGGTCGGCGACCAGCCGGGCGGCCAGGTCCTCGACCCATGGCCGGAGGCGCTCGACGTGCCCGCGAGCGAAGGCCGCGGCGATGAGCCGGCGAAGGCGTGGGTGCTCGGGCGGCTCCATCTCGAGCAAGGCGTTTCGGTGGATCAGATTGAACGACTCGAAGCCGGCCAACGGGAGCCGGTCGACCCAGATCCGGCCCAGGCCACGGTGGCGCAGGACGGCGTTGGCCTCGGCGTGCCCGAAGGCCAGCCACATGCCCAGCCCGTCGTCCCAGGCGATCGGTTGCTCGGCCCGTCGGGCGGCGAAGACCGGGTACGGGTCGGCGACCAGCGACGGGTCGTCGAGATCGAGCAGCACCGCCACGCCGCCGAGGATAGGGTCCGCCGATATTCCTGCACGTTATGCGCATAACGTGCAGGAATCGGCCGCTTTCCGGGACGTTATGCGCATAACGTCCGGAAGGGCTGGGGCTTCGGCGGACGAGCGGTCGCCAGCGCGCACAATGCAGGTGTGGCTCCGGCAGGCATGGATCGGCCGTGGGTGGTCGCCCATCGCGGTTCGTCCTCGGAGGTCGCCGAGCACACGGCCCGCGCGTATGAGAAGGCCATCGAACAGGGAGCCGATGCCGTCGAATGCGATGTACGGCTTACTCGTGATGGGCACCTGGTCTGCGTGCACGACCCGACGCTGTCGCGCACCTCAGACGGTCGCGGACGGGTCTCCGAGCGGACCCTCGGGGAGCTGCAGAACCTGGACTTCAGCGGTTGGCGCACCGAACTCCCGGAGGCCGCCGACGACCTGATCGCCGACGCCCCGGTCGAGGCACTACCGGTCCTGGCCTTCGATGATCTCCTCGATCTGGTGGTAAGTGCCCCCCGTCCGCTGCGGCTGTTCGTCGAGACCAAGCACCCGACCCGATTCGGCGGTCTGGTGGAGGAGCAGGTCGTGGCCAGTCTCGCCCAGCACGGCCTGCACGGCCTGCACGAGCCGGCCGATCCGCTGCGGTCGCCGATCACCGTGATGAGCTTTGCCACCACCGCCGTACGCCGTGTGCACTCCCTCGCCCCGAACCTGCCGACCGTTCAGCTCTACGCCACGGTGCCGCCGCTGCGTCGCGATGGCACGCTGCCCCGGGGGATAGACATCGTCGGGGTCGACATGGACGTGTTGCGTCGTCATCCGGCCTATGTCCGGCGGGTGCATCGGCAGGGCAACCGGTGTTACGTGTGGACGGTCGACGATCCGGCTGATGTCGAATTGGCCCTCGTGCTGGGGGTCGAGGGCATCATCACCAATCGGCCGGCGATGGTCCGCGATCTCATCGAGGCCGCCTGACCTGCCTCGGTCGGAACCGGTTACCCCTGGTCGGGTCCGCTGCGATCGGCTCCGTCGGGCTGCCAGAGCTGGATCGGGTTGCCCTCCGGGTCCTGCAGCGAGGCGAATCGTCCGTTCGGGTACGCCTCCGGGTCCACCTCGACGGGAACGCCGGCGGTACGCAGTTGGAAGACCATCGCGTCGAGGTCGGCCACGCGGAAGTTGACCGACCAGGCCTGTTCTGGCCTACCGAAGTGTTCGGAGTCCGCCTGCATCGCGGCGAACACGGTGGGCCCGGCCTGCTGCCGCCAGGACGACACCTCGTAGGACTCGGGTGCGGGATCGACGCCCAGATTGTCGGCGTACCAATCCGCCAGGCGATCGGGCTCGCGCGCCCGGAAGAACACCCCGCCGATGCCGGTCACCCGCTCCATGCCGCCTCCCTTGCCGTTCCTGGGGTCCTCGCCATATTGAGCCGTCCGGCCCAGATTAGGGTCACGGGCATGGCTTCCCGCAGTTCCGGCACATCTACCGCAGCTACCCGCGCGACAAGCAAGCGCCGTTCCAGCGCCGGATCCCGGCCAGTGGGCGCAACGGCAGAGCCAGGCGGTACGCCCAACCCACGCCAGCCCTGCCCGTGCGGCTCGGGTCGGCGGTACAAGCACTGCCACGGCTCCGGACGCTCGGTACGGGTGACTCGGCCCTTCGAGGGGCTAGCTGGTGAGGCGGACCTGATCGCCCTGCGCGAACTGGTCTCCGCGGCCAGCTCGCCGCTGGCGCTGTCCGATGCGGCGTACGCCGATCGCAGCGTCACTCTGGCGACGGTCCTGCCGCAACTCGCGCCGGCCCTGGTCCGCGAGGACGGCCGGATCCTGCTCGGCCTGCAGCTCATCGCCTCCTCCGACGACATCAGCCGCGACATCGGTACCGCACTTCAGGCCGCACTGGAGGCCGACGCCGGCCAGCCGATCAACCCGGGCCCGATCGGTGGCGCCGGTTCAGCCGGACCGCGGCTGCAGGAGCTGCTCAGCGACGCACCGCTGGACATTTCCGTGCACGAGGACTACCGCTTCTGGCTGGGCACGGATCCCGCTGACGAACCGGTCGATGCCTCGCTGTCGGAGTTGATGCAGCGGGCCAACGCGGCGGTCATCCCCTCGGTTCGCATGCCGGGTGACGAGGCCGCCTACTGGTGCCGCCCCGACGAGGCCAAGGCCCACCTGCGCTGGGTGATGACCTCTCCCGAGGAGCCCCTCCTCGACGCCCTCGCGGTTCTCGGGGCGGCCGGTGAGTTGGATCTGGGTACGGGGACGAAGTACGCCGGTGCGTTTCGCGCGCACGGGTTGGTCGCTCCGGTGTGGGACCTGCCCGCGGACGCCCCGGCCGAGGACTGGTGGCAGCCGGCCAAGGACTTCCAGGCCCGGCTGGCATCGACTCTGAAGAAGGCCCCCAAGCTCGACGAGGCGGCCCGCCGGTTCCGGTCGGAGATCCTGTCCCGGCAGGTCACCCTGCGATGACCGAGCAGTCCGAGCAGTCCGATCAGTCATCCCCGCGAGGACTCGGTTACCGACCGATCGAGGACGG
>JACCUF010000018.1 GCA_013811975.1 Geodermatophilaceae bacterium
CTGGCAGCGGCTGCTCACCGACCCGGCCACCGGCGCCCTACTCGACGTCGGCACCACCCGTTACGCACCACCGGCGGCCCTGGCCGAGTTCGGGATCACCCGCGACCGGGCCTGCCGCTTCCCCGGCTGCCGGCAACCCCGCACCGACCTCGACCACACCGTGGCATACCCACACGGCCCCACCGCCGACTACAACCTCGCCGGCCTCTGCCGACACCACCACCGGCTCAAACAACACCCCCGATGGCAAGCCAACCTCGAACCCCAAGCCCGGATGACCTGGACCACCCCCACCGGACACACCCACACCACCGACCCACCCACACCTGTTGAACCAGCCGAGCCGCCTCCGTTCTGACCGGTTCGAGAAATGGTGGAGCGGGCCGAACAGCAGCGCACCTAGCATCGAGCTCATGTCCGGCCGGGAGCTGTCGCAGCGCTTTTACGCCGAAGTCGTCCGCCCCGTGATTGACCCAGTGCTGGGCGACACGTCATACGCCGCGGCGATGTTGGGAGACGGCTCGGACGTACTGGGATACGACGACGAGGTCTCGCCCGATCACGACTTCGGTCCTCGTGTCCAGCTTGTCCTGCCTGAACAGGCCGACCCCGGACCGCTGCTGCACGCCCTGGCCGGACTGCCTACCAGCTATGCGGGCTACCCGATTCTGTATGGCAGCACTTCGGCGACGAACGGCTGGATCGAGGGTGTGCCCTCGGTCTGCACGCCGGAGGATCTGTTCCGCTCTCGCCTGGGCTTCGATCCGGCGGCCGGAATCGGGCTGGTGGACTGGCTGACAGCGCCGACGCAGATCCTCGCCACCCTCACCTCCGGACCCGTATTCCATGATCCGGCGGGGCTGCTGAGCCACCGCCGTGCAGTGCTGCACTGGTATCCAGACGACGTATGGCGCTACGTGCTCGCCGCCGGGTGGTTACGGATCGACCAGGAGGAGCCCTTCGTCGGCCGGACGGGGGGATCTGGTGACGACCTGGGCTCGCGGATCATCAGTGCCCGGATAATCCGGGACCAGATGAAGCTGGCCTTCGTGGTCGAACGGCGCTGGGCGCCGTACAGCAAGTGGCTGGGGCGGGCTTTCAACGAGTTGAACCTGGCGGCCCGGCTGACCCCGTTCCTCCAGACAGCCCTGAAGGCTGACGAATGGCGGGACCGAGAGGAAAGCCTGTGCACCGCTTCCAGCATCCTGGCCGACGCTACGAACCGGCTCGAACTGGCTCGTCCCGTTGACCCCAGTCCTCGACAGTTCTTCGATCGGGACATCCGAGTAGGCGCGGCCGCGCAGCTCGTGGTGGCTCTGGTCGAAGCCGTGACCGACCCAGCGGTACGTCGACTCGTCGACAGCTTGGGCGGGCGCCTCGACATGATGCATCGGCTGCCGGGGACTGTCGACCAAGCAGTGGACAGCGTCGACGTACTCACCAATCCGCTGCTACGCCGAAAGTCCGGTCAGGTGCTCGGCCTGCCGCCAGGCGTTGGCGAGGGCGTGGCTAGCCGTCGTAGCGACGGCGGAAGCGCTCTTCCAGCTTGGACTTGACCGGGTTGCCGCGTTGCCCCTGCTTGCCCGATGGAGGGTTGGCGCCGCTGACTGGCGCCATGGAAGTGGCCGCGCCGGCGTTCAGAACGGCGATGACTGCGCCACCGAACATCGCACAGAATCCGAGGACGCCGAGCCAGATGTAGGAGGTCACGGCTCCCCCGATCAGCATGCCGAGACCGAAGATCCCCAACAGGACCGCCAAAACCAGCTTGCGTCGAGCTCGTACCCGGCCGTCTGCAGAGCGGACCGTGGAGGCGAACTTCGGATCATCATTGATCAGCTCGCGTTCGATCTGCTCGAGGAGTTTTTGCTCATGCTCGGAGAGTGGCACGTCAGCCTCCCTGGCAGATCTGCGTCTCAACTAAAGATGAGGATACGAGCCCTGACGACAAGACGAAAGGCTCAATCCCTTACCCAACTTACGTCTGGCGAGGCTGTTCGGTTCCTTTTGGTGGACCTGGATGTTGCCGGCGGACCAGTGCAGCCGGGCGTACAGCCCCCCGACCGAACCGTACGGCGGCGGCGTCGGAGGCGATTTCGGCCTCTCGCCAGCCCCGCTCGGGTGCACCGAGCAGCATCTGCTCAGGCGTATCAGCGGCCGGTCGCAATCCCTCGGCACGTACGCCGACGAGCCTGATCCGCGCCCGATCCAGGCCGAGGGAGTCGAACAGCTCGCAGGCCAGCTGGTAGATCTCGTGACCGACGTCGGTGGCCTGGCGCAGGGTCTTGGACCGGGTGATCGTCTTGAAGTCCGCGAAGCGGACCTTGATGCTCACCGTCCGCGCCACATGTCCTCCTGCTCGCAGGTTCCCGGCCGTCCGCTCGGACAGCCGCAACAACTCGCGATGGATGATGACCGGGTCATCCACGTCGGATTCGAAGGTCTCCTCTGCGCCGGTGGAGCGATCTGCCTCGTCGGGAACGACGTGGCGTGGGTCACGCCCCCAGGACAACTCGTAGAGATGGGCACCAGCGGCCACACCCAGCGCCCGGATCAGAGTGGCCCGCGGAGTGTTCGCGATGTCGCCGACCGTACGCAATCCCAACCGGGTCAACTGCTCCTCGGTCTTGGCGCCAACCCCCCACAGCGCGCCGACTGGTAGCGGATGCAGGAAGTCCATGACCTCCCCGGGTGGGACGCGGAGCAACCCATCGGGTTTGGCGTGGGTTGAGGCGAGTTTGGCCACGAACTTCGACGCCGCGACGCCGACCGAGCAGGTGATCCCCTGTTCGTCTGCCACCCGGGCGCGCAGCCAGTGGCCGATCATCACCGGGTCCCCAAGCCGGCGTCCGGCACCACGGACGTCGAGGAAAGCCTCGTCCAGGGACAGCGGTTCGACCAACGGGGTGACCATCGCGAACAGTGCCATGATTGCCCGGGACACCTCGACGTAGGCGTCCATGTTGCCGGGCACTATCACCGCCTTGGGGCACAGGCGTCGCGCCCGGGACATCGGCATCGCGCTGCGCACCCCGTAGCGGCGGGCCTCGTAGGTCGCGGAGGTGACCACACCGCGGTTACCGGCGCCGCCGACAATGACCGGCAGACCGGCGAGCTCAGGACGTCTACGGACCTCCACGCTGGCAAAGAAGGCGTCCATGTCGACGTGCAGGATGCTGGTATCCGAGCAAGACGCAGCCGCGGAACCGGTCACGTCGTGTTCCCTTCCGGCTGAGCTACCTTGATCTCCAGTCGAACGCGTGTTCGACAAGTCTCATGTTAGCCGTCTGCCCCTCTCCCCCCAAAGAGACATGCCAACCCGGGCGTGCGGGAGGGGTACGGATGGAGTAGACCTTGCGTTGGCAGCTCGATCGAACTGCCCGATACGGCCTGCGTAGCAGTCGCTCGTATCGACTCCGGTACGAGCATTGGGAGGCAACGTGACGACCACGGACGAGACAGGCGCAGGTACGGAAGGCCCGGCAGACGGCGGAGCGTCGGGAACCTTGGGCCAGCAGGACGGCGGTGCCGACGGCGGTGCCGACGGCGGCGCGGAGGAGGAAACCAAGCGGCCAAGCGACGGCGGAGCCTCCGGGACCGGGATCCTGGGCGGGGACGCTGACGGAGGTGACGGCGGTGCTGACGGCGGTGCTGACGGCGGCGCTGACGGCGGTGCTGACGGCGGCGCTGACGGCGGCGCTGACGGCGGCGCTGACGGC
>JACCUF010000028.1 GCA_013811975.1 Geodermatophilaceae bacterium
AGAAGTGTGAGGAGTTGAACGGAGTGCTTACCAACGACTCAACACCACCCAGACTCGTTGCCTCGCAGGCCACCTCGAGCCGGCGCATGACAGCAAGTGCCCGCGCGTTGCCGCCGTTCACGGTGAAAGTCACCATCGCTCCCCCGCGACCGGCACGCACGGTCCGCTCGGCTACCGCGCGTCTCGGGTATGAGGCGAGCCCCGGGTGCCGGACGGCGCTGATGTCGGCTCGCTGCTCGAGCGCCGAGGCCACGGTCAGCGCGGTCGCGGTCGAGCGAGCCATCCGGACGTCGAAGGTCTGCAGCCCCCGCCAGACGAGGTACGCGGCGTGCGGATCGAGGCACGCCGCCCCGAAGGTGATGATCCGCCGCTGCACCTCACGTACCAGATCGAAGCCGCCGACAACCGCTCCCGCGATGGCGTCGGAGTGGCCGTTGAGGAACTTGGTGGCCGAGTGCACGACCAGGTCGGCGCCCAACGCAAGCGGATTCACCGAGTACGGAGTAGCGAAGGTGTTGTCCACCACCAGCACTGCTCCCGCATCGTGCGCCAGCCCGGCCAGGGCGGACAGATCGGTGATCTCCAACTGTGGGTTGGACAGCGTCTCGGCATAGACCACCCGGGTGTCCGCCCCCGAGATCGCCGCTTCCCAGGCGCCGAGATCGGCGGAGTCGACCGTGACGACGTCGATCCCCAGTCCTGGCAGGTCCCGGGTCAGCAGGTCATGGGTGTCGCCGTAGACCTGCGCAGCCGAGACCACCCGGTCACCGGCGCGCAGCAGGGAGACCAGGGTGGTCGCGATCGCTCCCATGCCGGAGGCGGCCATGAACCCGGCCTCGGCCCCTTCCAGGGCGGCGACCGCCTCAGTTACGACGTCGACGGTCGGGTTGCGGAATCGGCCGTACCAGTGCTCGTCGAGTCCGCCGGCCTGGACGTCCTTGTACGACTCGTCGTCCAGGAAGTAGGTCACCGACTGGTAAATCGGCGGCACCACCGGCCGGGTACGGGGGGTGTAGCGCAGTGCGGCTCGCGGTCGGTTGCTGGGCGGAGGTGGCGGCTCAGCCACGGACACCGGTGCCCGGGCGATGCACCGACGTCTCGGCCCCGCGCGGCTCATCCGGGACGAAGCCTTCGGCCGAGGTCAGATTCGCACCGATCCGACTGGCCAGCCCCGGCGCGGCTACGACGACGATGATTGCGAGCAACAACCAGACGCCGGCCACGATCGGGAACCAACGCGCTGCACCCTCGGTCGGGTATGGGATCACGTTGCGGTAGATCGTGTAGCCCAGGACCACCAACGCGGCGATCGGGATGATGACCTGCCACGCCGGGACGGACATCTTCTTCTGTACGAACACCAAGCGGATCGCCCCGATCGTGGTCAGCACGTAGATGACCAGCAGGAGCAGGGTGCCGATCGTTGCCGACCAGAGAAAGGTGTCGAACGGCTCGGCACCGAAGAAGATGGTCACCACGATGATCAAGGCCATCAGAGCCGCAATGACCACTGCAGCGTTCGCCGGGGTTCCGGCGGCCGAGGTGCGGCCGAGACCTTTGTCCCCACTCGCATCGCGGGCCAAGGCGAACAGCAGCCGCGAGGCACCGACCATGCAGGCGAGGCAACAGCCGAATGCGCTGATCGCTGCACCGAGGGTCACCGCATCACCCACCCAGCTGCCCAGGTAGCTGGTGCCGATGTCACCCAGCAGCGACTCCGACGCGCCGAAAGCCGCCACCCCGTCGGCGTCGGTGCCGAAGGCCATCATCTCGACCGCCGTCACGACGACGAAGTAGATCCCGCCGAAGATCGCCGTACCCAGGATCGCGCGCGGAATGTCGCGGCGCGGGTTTCGGGCCTCCTCCCCCAAGATGGCGGCCGCCTCGAAGCCGGCGAAGGACAGGAAGCCGAACACGATCCCGAGGAAGATCGCCGATACGTCCGAGCCCGGCTCCGGCACGAAGACGCCGAGGTCGAAACTCGCGTCATTCGGTGCGCTGCCGGACAGGATGCGCACCAGCACGACCGCGGTGATCACGACGATCAAGCTGACGGTGACGGCCTCGACGGTGAGCAGCACGCTGGTCCCCCGTTTGGCCGGGACGACGGTCAGAAAGAGCGCCAGGAGGATGGCGATCCCGGCCAGCAGGAACGGCGCCCACGTCGGCGGCGACGGCCAGATCCCGATCTCCTGCAGGAACGCGGTGCCGAAGATGCCGCTCGCCATGCTGGTCACGACCCCGTAGAAGGCATAGGTGCCCATCAGACCGAAGCCGGAGACGAAGCCGGTCCGCGGGCCGAGCGTGGCACCCACAAAGGCGTACACCGATCCGGCATGTTGGTAGTACTGGCACAGCCGGACGAACCCGTAGGCCACCAGCAGCACCCCGACCGCGGCCAGAAAGAACGCCAGCGGTACGGCGCGACCGACCTGAAGGGCGGTGCCCTGGGGATTGATGTTGGCGGCCATGCTGGGAGCCATCAGGGCCACCGACAGTCCGACGGCCTGCCAGACCGACAGCGACCGACGCAAGCCGGGTCTGCGGGTATCAGGAGATTCTGGCGCAGACATGCGGGCCCCCTTCGACCGACAACGGCGAGGCCGTCAGTCTGTCCGGTGCCGGAGCAATTGGTAAGCCCTAAGGTCTGCCCCAATCAGACATCAGAACGGGAGTGCCGACGATGGACAGCCAGGAGCGCAGCGCACGGGAACAGCAGGCCGGCGAGCTCATCGGCGAATTCGAGGACGCCGGAGTGGTCGGCGTGGCCCTCACCTACGTCGACAATTCCGGCATCACCCGGGTCAAGACGGTGCCGCTTGCCAAGCTGCCCGCCGCGGCAGCCTGGGGAGTCGGCATGTCGCCGGTCTTCGACGCCTTTCGGCTCGACGACATGATTCTCTCGGGCACCTATGCGGGGTCTCCAGTCGGTGACCTCCGCCTGCATCCGGACATCGCTCGGCTCACTGTGCTGGCCGGTCAGCCGGGCTGGGCCTGGGCACCGGTGGATCGGTACGACCAGGAAGGCGAGGCCCATCCGCAGTGCTCGCGGCTGCTGGCCGGCCGCTTGGTCGACAACCTGGCCGCCGTCGGACTGACAGCGCGGATGGCATTCGAGGTGGAATGGGCGGTCAGTGTCGGCGACGGGGACGACTTCGTGCCCGCCTGTCAGGGTCCGGCCTACGGCATGATCCGGGTCAGCGAACTGTCGGATTATTCCGTGGATCTGCTTGCTGCCCTGGCCGCCGAGGGCGTCAGGCTGGACCAGTTCCATCCCGAATACGGCGCCGGTCAACTGGAGATATCGGTAGCCGCCGAGAGCCCGGTCGACGCGGCGGACACCTTCGTGCTGGTCCGGGAAACCATTCGCGCGGTCTCTCTTCGCCACGGCCTACGCGTCAGCTTCTCGCCCAAGGTCCTGGTCGAGGGAGTGGGCAATGGCGCGCACGTACACCTGTCGCTCTGGTCGGATGACACGAATGTGATGACCGGCGGGGACGGGGAGTTCGGACTCTCGGCGACGGCCGTTTCGTTCAGCGCCGGCATCCTCGACCGGCTCCCGGCCCTGCTCGCCGTCGGCGCCCCGAGTGTCGCCTCGTACCTGCGGTTGATCCCGTCACACTGGGCCGGGGCCTTTGCCTGCTGGGGTCTGGAGAACCGCGAGACCGCACTTCGGTTCGTCACCGGTCCCGCCGGCAATCGGCAGCAGTCGGCCAATCTCGAGGTGAAATGCTTCGACGCGACGGCGAATCCGTACCTCGTCGTCGCCGGAGTCCTGGCCGCCGGGTTGGCTGGCCTGGCCGAGAACGCAGCCCTTCCGGCACCGGTGGAGTCCGACCCGGCGTCGATGTCGGCAACTGCGCGCGCAGCGGCTGGCATAGCCGCACTGCCGTCCTCGCTGGAGGAGGCGGTGACCGCCTTCGAGAAGGAACGCGCTCTGCAAAACGCCTTCGGTGTGGAACTGGCGACCACCATTGCCGAACTGCGTC
The DNA here is from genome assembly GCA_013811975.1 of Geodermatophilaceae bacterium. Classification (GTDB taxonomy): domain Bacteria; phylum Actinomycetota; class Actinomycetes; order Mycobacteriales; family Geodermatophilaceae; genus JACCQS01. Next base: position 3,990 of record JACCUF010000028.1, read on the forward strand.
GCTACGAGATGGAGCTGTTCGCCGGGGCCTCCCCCGAGGAGATCGCAGCTTTGACCCGCTGGAAGCACTGACCGGCCGACGTGGTCGTTCAGTCGCGGTGGATCGGCTCGCGGCCCTTCGGCTGATGGACGGGCTCCACCATCGGAGCGGCCGGGATCGGCAGGTTCACCGGCTGGTCGACGGCGATTGTGAACTCCTGCCCGTGGTGGCTGCTGGTGAACTCCTTGCCATCGA
>JACCUF010000041.1 GCA_013811975.1 Geodermatophilaceae bacterium
GCCCGGGTGGTGCTGCCGGGCGGATGAAGTACAGCTCCGCTTGGGCGACCACGTGGTGTACCTGCGATCGGGACACCCGGTGCTTGCGGGCACCGGCCGTCCAGGAGAACCCCGTGTACTCCACGCGCACTATTGTGTCGGACAGAACCAGCTCTGTCCACTGCTCCGCATTTGCGGGTAATGACGGGGGAAGGTCGGCGACGTGCGCGACTATGGACACCGATTGGGCCAGGGCAACATCGGCATTCACGAGGGGACTTGGCCATGAAGTTCAAGCCGCGCTCGCTCATACAGATCGCGGACCTGATCTGCGGCAACAGCGGGCCTAGCGAGACAGCCTACTTTCCGTATCGGAGCAGCAGTTACATCACGGAGTTCTTCGAGGAAGCCGACACCGAATACCAGCATGACGGGTCCACGCGACACCGGTGGGTGGCGGACGTCCTGGCACAAATCCTCGCCGAACCGCACGAAGGGCCGACTAGGCCACCGGACACGTTCATACGGGTAATCGACCGACTCATGGACAGGTCGAGGCCCTGAACGAGTTGCCAGACCGACCCAAGGCGCTGGAGTTGCTGAATTTCCCGCTGAACCGGGAGGGCTTCGAGGCCTTCTACGCCGACGACAACCACTGCTACCTGCGGCATCTGGGTACGAACATCGTGGCCGCAACTATGCCGAATCCGCACCGTCCGCTGTCGTCGGTTGAGGTGAAGCGACGACAGGCCCTTGTCTCATACCTGGACGCAGCCAGCGAGGACGAGCTGATCGAGGATGTACTTCTGCCGCTGTTCCGGCAGCTTGGCTTCCATCGGATCACGGCCGCCGGGCACAAGGACAAGGCGCTGGAGTACGGCAAGGACATTTGGATGCGCTACACGTTGCCCACTCAGCACGTCCTGTACTTCGGCATCCAGACGAAGCGAGGGAAGTTGGATGCTGCTGGTGCGACACGTGGCAGCAACGCCAACATCGCCGAGATCCACAACCAGGTTCTGATGATGCTGGGGCATGAGATCTTCGACCCCGAGATAGGTAAGAAGGTGCTCGTCGACCACGCGTTCATCGTCGTCGGCGGCGAGATCACCAAGCAGGCACGGAACTGGCTCGGGAACAAGCTCGACGCGTCGCGGCGGAGCCAGATCCTGTTCATGGACCGCAACGACATCCTGAATCTGTATGTGGTCACGAACCTCCCACTGCCGACTGCTGCACAGCCGGCGGTCGAGCTTGTTCGCGACCCGTGGCTGGGGCCGACCGAAGAGCCGCCGTTCTGACCCATCGTCCTCGGATGAAGGCGGCTCCTACGCTGCTTCGCAGCCAATCGCCCACCCCCCGTTGAGGCCCGTCCATCGTGTCCCCTCGCCGTCGGAGTGGCGGTTCCTGCGGATGCGGGTTGGCCGTCATCCTGACCACTCGCGCATCGACGACCGGACTTGCGCCAGGAATTTTCCACAGCGCTCGGAATTCTTGCGGACTCTGTGCGGACTGGGGGCCTCTGGGCGGTCGACGCCGCAAATTGTTTCCCCAGGTAAGAGCCTTTTTTCGCCGATGTCGGCGGACGAGTCGGCCTGTACGCCGGGTTCTGGCCACGGGTGCCTTGCGGCGATCCCGATGGGCGATCATCCATCTGGGCCTGCCGTCGCCGACAGGCTCGTGCGGTCCACCCGCAGGCTCGGGCGGGCAGCCCTCGAACGCCTGCGCAGGTCGCACCGCCGAAGCGGCCCGACCCTTTCGACCTTGCTCCGGGTGGGGTTTACCGAGCCGTCCCGGTTACCCGGGACGCTGGTGGTCTCTTACACCACCGTTTCACCCTTACCGATCGGCCGAAACCGTCCGGCGGTCTCTTTTCTGTGGCACTGTCCCGCGGGTCACCCCGGGTTGCCGTTAGCAACCACCCTGCCCTGTGGAGCCCGGACGTTCCTCGATCACATTGCCGTGACCGCGACCGCCCAGCCGACTCGTCCGTCGTAGCGGACATCATAGTTGGCGGGTCCGTAGGCTTGCGGCTCGTGGTGGACCCTCCGGCGCTGGCGGTCACCATTCCGCTACTGGTCCTCGCCCTCGCCGTGGCCCTCCGTGGACGCGACATGCTCACTGCTGCCAGCGTCGCCGTCCTCGGCGGCGCCTTCGCCGTGCTCATCGGAGCGATCGGCGGAGGGCCCGCCGCTGACGAGGTCTACGACATCGCACCGACCGTGGTCTTCTTGTCGATCCTGTTGGTGCTGGGTCATCTCGCCGATGCCGAGGGGCTATTCGATTGGGCCGCAGCGGTTCTGGCTCGACGTGCCGGGCACGCCCCAGTGGCTACGTTCCGCCGTGTCTTCGTCCTCGCCGCGGTGACGACCGCGATTCTGAGTTTGGATGCCACCGTCGTCCTGCTGACCCCGGTCATCGTCGCGACGATCGTCCGCAGGCGCCTTGCCGCACGTCCGCAAATCTATGCCTGCGGGCACCTCGCCAACTCGGCCTCACTGCTGATGCCGGTCAGCAACCTCACCAACCTGCTGGCCTTCTCGGCCACCGGCCTGTCGTTCCTGTCCTTCACCGCCCTCATGGCGTTGCCGTGGCTGGTGGCGGTCGCGGTCGAGTACGCCGTCCTGCGGCGGATCTTCGCCGCCGACCTCACCGGTCAGGCGGCCCAGGTACTGACCGAGCCGCATCCCACCCCATGGTGGGCACTGGCTGTGGTGGCGCTGACCGTCGCGGGCTTCGCGGTTGGCTCCCCGATCGGACTGGCCCCGGTCTGGCCGGCGGCCGCCGGAGCCATGGTCCTGGCCCTGCGGCGACTGGTCCGCCGTACGAGCTCCGTGAACGACATCATCGAGTCGGCCAACCTGCCGTTCGCGCTCTTCATCTTCGGACTCGCGGTGCTCGTGCGCGGCGTCGCGGAGAGCGGTCTCAGCGACCTGCTGAGCGCGATCCTGCCCACCGGCGACAGCCTGGGGGCACTGCTCGCCGTGGCCGGCGTCGCTGCGGTGCTCGCCAATCTGGTCAACAACCTGCCCGCGACACTCGCGCTCCTGCCCGTCGCCACGCTGATCGGGACGCCGGCCATCCTTGCTGTCCTGATCGGAGTCAACGTCGGCGCCAATCTGACCTACGTCGGGTCGCTGGCTAACCTGCTCTGGCGCCGGGTTCTCGCGCCGTCCGGCGACGCACCGAGCGCGACGTCCTTCACCGCGATCGGCCTGCTGACCGTTCCGTTGACCCTGATCGCCGCCACGGTGGCACTCTGGATCTCAGTACGGATCTGGGGTTGAGAGGCGGACTATTCGCCGCCGCGACCAGGGGATCCGATGGCAATCATCCGCTCCACGGCGGTGCGTGCTTTCGCGGCGATGTCGGCCGGTACGTCGATGTCGCCGGTGTCGTCGCGCAGCGTCGCGAGCAGCTTCGTCGGAGTGATCATCTTCATGTACCGGCAGGTCGCCCGCTCATTCATGGCGATGAACTCCGCCTTGTCATTGAGCCCCCGCAATTGGTGCAGGATCCCGGTCTCGGTGGCCACCAGCACCTGGCGCGACCGAGTGTTGGCCGCGGCTTCGACCATCCCACCGGTCGAGAGCACCTTAGTCCGTTCGGCGGGCAGGTCACCTGCCGAAATCAGATCCAGAACCGATGTGGTACAACCGCATTCGGGATGAACCAGGATCTCAGCATCCGGGTACGAGGCGACCTTCGCGCGTACGTCGGCGGGACTGATCCCAGCATGGACGTGGCACTCCCCCGCCCAGATGTGCATGTTGTGCCGCGCGGTCACCCGCTTGACGTGGGCCCCGAGGAACTGATCGGGACAGAACAGGATGTCGGTCTCTTCGGGGATCGAGCGGACCACGTCCGCGGCGTTGGAGGAGGTGTAACAGATGTCGGTCTCGGCCTTCACCGCGGCCGTCGTGTTGACATAGGAGACGACGACCGCTCCCGGGTGCTCGGCCTTCCAGGCGCGAAGTTGATCGGCGTTGATGCTGTCGGCCAGCGAGCAACCGGCAGCGTGGTCGGGCAGCAGCACCCGCTTGTCGGGCGACAATATCTTGGCGGTCTCTGCCATGAAGTGCACGCCGCAGAACACGATGATGGAGGCGTCTGTCTCGGCGGCGATCCGGGAGAGGTAGAGCGAGTCTCCGGTGTAGTGCGCGACATCCTGGATCTCGGGGACCTGGTAGTTGTGCGCGAGGATTACCGCTCCCCGTCGTTCGGCCAGCGAGCGGACCTCATCGGCCCACCGATCGTATTCGTCGGAGGTCATCGTCGGCCGGTCGGTCCCTAACGTCGCGGTCATGCGCCCTCCCAGTGGCTCGTGTCGTTCACCAGGGTCACACTGGCGCGTCCGTCGGCGTACCACTCGACGATCGAGACGCTGGCCGGGGCGAGGAAGAACCGATGAACTGTGGACAAGGGTACGTCGAGAGCCATGCAGAGCAGCACTTTGATCGGTGTGACATGGGTGAGGACGACCACGTCACGGCCCTCGTGTTCGCTCAGGATCCGCCGCAGCGCTAGCTCTACCCGGGCTCGAACGCTGAAGATGCTCTCCCCGCCCGGCGGGCCGACGTCCGTCGACTCTCTGAAAGCCCTGAACTCCTCAGGGTAGGTCGCCTGCGCCTCCGACCACAGCAGCCCCTCGAACGCACCGAAGTCCAGTTCGACGAGAGCATCGTCGATACCCAGCGGCAAGTGCAGGGCATCGGCCACCATCTGGGCGCTCTCCCGGGTGCGGCGCAGTGGGGAACTCAGTACCGCGCCGATCGACCCGCGGGCGGCCAATCGAGCGGCGACTGCCACGATCTGCGCGGTGCCCTGCTCGGTCAGCGGGAGGTCGTTGAGTCCGCTGAATCGACGGTCGGCGGTGTGGGCGGTCAGCCCGTGTCGCACCAGATACATCCGGGTCGGGGCGGCCAGCAACAGCTCGGATGAGTCCTGGTCCCGGGTGGGCGCTTCCGTGCTGCGGGAGTCCGCCATCGTGGTACCGGCCTCTTCTCGCACGCCGCTACGCCGGCGCTTCACCGTTGGGTTGGCCGCACCGATCGGAACCCCATCCAGAGCCTGGTTGGCCAGCCGGTCCGCGGCGCTGTTCTGCTCCCGGGGAATCCAGGTATAGGTCACTCGCGGCAGTCGCTGGGACAGCCGCCGGGCGTGGAGAGCCAACGGGCGGAGGTCGGCATGCTTGATCTTCCATCGACCGGACATCTGCTCGACGACCAGTTTGGAGTCCATCCGGACCTCGACTGTGGACGGCTCGAACTCGACGACCGCTTCCAGGCCGGCGATCAGCCCACGGTATTCCGCAACGTTGTTGGTAGCCCGACCGATGGTTTCGGCGCGCTCGGCCAGCACCTGCCCGGTGACCGGATTACGGACGAGTGCGCCGTACCCAGCCGGACCCGGATTTCCCCGAGAGCCACCATCGGCTTCGACAATCAGATGCGGCTTACCGGAATTCTCCGTCACAGCCCAGAATCCGCGACCCGCACCAAGATTCGGCGGCATTCATCACAGCGCAGCACCTCCTGCGGCGAAGCGGTACGCGCCCGGGAAAGCTCCGTCCCGGACACGTCCATGCGACAGCCCTCGCAACGCCGGGCACGCAGAGCCGCAGCGCCCACCCCAGCCCCGGCACCGGCCCGGATCGTGTCGTAGAGCTTCAGCAGGTCCTCCGGTAGCCCGGCTGCCCGTTCGGCCCGTTGTGCCACCGCAGCGGCACGGTCGGCCCCAATCGACGCGAGCGCCTCGTCCCGGGCTTGGGACAGGCGAAGGACCTCGGCCTCGGACTCTGTCCGCGACGTCTTCAGCCCGGCCAGCCGAGCCTCCATCTCCTCACGGCGTTCCATGAGGTCGAGTACCTGGTCCTCCAGGTCGGATTGTCGCCGAGACAGGGTGCCGAGTTCGTGCTGCAGCGATTCCAGCTCGCGGGCATTGGTGATGGCACCGGAGGTCAGCCGCGCATTGTCCCGATCTTCTCTGGCCCGCACGGTCTCGACGTCACCCTCGAGCCGCCGTTGTTCGCGGCCGAGGTCGGCGAGTTCGGTCTCGACCCGACCCGCCGCATCCTGGAGTTCGGCCAGGCCGAGGGTGGTCTTCTCCAGCGCGGCAAGCTCCGGCAGGGTGCTCCGACGGTGCTCGAGCCGGTTCAGCTTGGAATCGAGGGACTGTACGTCGAGTAGCCGTAGCTGCGCGAGGGGATCGGCTTGCACCCGTGCGAACCTACCCGGCCAGCTGACTCCACTTCCGGCCAGCGCCCCACAAGCTGGACCGACCTTCGTCAAGCCTGCCCAGGGTCAGGTCCCCGGATTCGGATCCCTGGGGCGGCCCCCTGCGTCGCCGGCCGGCTCGCGATCACCTACGTCGAGCGGCAGGTCGTGGACCCGCGGGTCGTCCTCGTCGGCGAAGTAGTCCTCCAGCCGTGTCGTGTCGGTGCCCTCCGGCTGCTTCATCGCCCGCAGCAGGAACGTTGCAATGACTGCGACGAGCAGGTTGACCCCGATGGCCACGAACCCGGTGTAGATCGTCGCCGGTGTGTCGAAGCCGAGCTTGGTCAAGGCGAACGCGGAACCGCCGAAGTGCGCCCGGATGACCTCGCCGGTGGCCGGATCGATCCGCGCGATGTTGTAGAGCATCAGCATGCCCACGCCCATGCCCCCAACCCAGCCGGCGATCAGCGCCCAAGGGTGGAACCAGCGGGTGAACAATCCGATAGCCAGCGCGGGCATCGTCTGCAGGATGATCACGCCGCCGATCAGCTGCAGGTCGATCGAGAACTGCGGGTCGATGAAGATGATCACCGCGAGTGCTCCCAACTTGACCACCAGCGAGGCGATCTTGGCGACCCGAGCTTCATCCCGGCTGGATGCGTCCTTGCGGAAGTACTCCTTGTAGATGTTGCGGGTGAACAGGTTCGCCGCTGCGATCGACATGATCGCGGCCGGCACCAAGGCACCGATGCCGATCGCGGCGAAGGCGACTCCGGCGAACCAGTCGGGGAACATCTGGTCCATCAGGGCGGGCACGATCGTGTTGTTGTCACCGTCTACTGGTGTCGTCCCGGCGGCGATGGCCATGAAGCCCAGCAGCGCCAGGAGTCCCAGGGCCAGGCTGTAGGCCGGCAGCGCGGACATGTTGCGCTTGATGACGTCACGGTTCTTCGAGGCCAGGACTGCGGTGATCGAATGTGGGTATAGGAACAGCGCGAGGGCGGAGCCCAATGCCAGCGTCGCGTACTGCAATTGACCGGTCGCCGGCAGCAGGACCCCGGCCCCCGAACCGAACTTCTCCTCGGCCGCGCCGAAGATGACGTCCCAGCCGCCTAGCTTCGACGGAATCACGATGACCGCGACGATGATCGTCAGGTAGATGAGCGTGTCCTTGACGAACGCGATCAACGCCGGCGCCCTCAGACCGGAGCTGTAGGTGTAGAGGGCAAGGATGATGAAGGCCACCACGATCGGGATCTCGCCCTTGACTCCCATCGTCTTCAGGACCGCCTCGATACCGATCAACTGCAAGGCGATGTAGGGCATCGTCGCGACGATCCCGGTGATCGCGATCAGCAGAGCCAGCGTGGGTGAGTCCCACCGAGCCCGAACGAAATCTGCCGGTGTCACATATCCACGCACATGCGAGACCGACCAGAGCCGGATCAGGATCAGGAAGAAGATCGGGTACAGGATGATCGTGTACGGCACGGCGAAGAACCCGGCTGCGCCCGCCCCGAACATCAAGGCTGGCACGGCAACGAACGTGTAGGCCGTGTAGAGGTCACCCCCAACGAGGAACCAGGTGACCCACGAGCCGAACTTCCGACCGCCGAGCCCCCACTCGTCTAAGTGCATCAGGTCCGTGGGGCGACGCCAGCGTGCGGCGTAGAAGCCCATGACGGTGACGACGAGGAAGAAGAAGACGAAGATGACCAACTCGGTGGTCTTGATGCCGTCCATGGGTCAGCGTCCCTTCCGGTCAGCGGCTCCGGTGCTTGGACGACTGCGATCAGCGTCAGGGTCTTTTCGGGTCTTGGTCTTCTGGTAGACGACGCTGGTGGTGGCAACACCGAGGGCGATGAAGGCGAGCTGACCCCAGTAAAAGAATGGCCAACCGAACAGCGTCGGCTCGATCCGGTTGTAGAGCGGGACGAGCAGTGGAATCACGATGGCGGGCAGCAACAGCCAGTTCCAGGCGCTGCGATCATTGCCCTGTTGCCGGTCACTTTTTCGCTGACGGGTCTGGTCGGGGCTGCCGGTGTCGCCTCGACTCGACGCCGGGCTCTCACTGATGCTGCGGTCCACCATCGGGTGCCTCCAGCGTCGACGTGGCCTGCATCGCCGCGTTCCATGGGTCGGTCCGCCGCGCGGACACCGTGACTTCGATCATGGCGCCTGCCAGATCTTGACGCAAGAGCTGGGCCGCGACCGGCAACCACGGCCATTCGGTCGCCCAGTGGGAGGCGTCCAGCAGTGCGAGGTCACTGACTTCGCGTGACTCGCTGACCAGGTGATGGCGCAGGTCGGAGGTGAGGAAGGCGTCGGCCCCGGCGCAACGGGCTGTCTCGATCAGCGAACCCCCCGAGCCACCGCACACCGCTACGGTACGGATTTCGCGATCCGGGTCGCCTGCGATGCGCACTCCACCGGCGGTCGCCGGGAGTCCGCGGGAAACCTGGGCGGCGAATTCGCGCAGCGACTGCGGCTGCTCGAGCACGCCGATCCGTCCGAGGCCCTGCCTCGTGCTGGGCAGGCTCGCGAGTCCGACGATGTTGTAGGCAGGCTCCTCGTACGGGTGTGCGGCACGTAACGCTCGGACGATCGCGTCCCGGCGCGAGCGAGGAAACACCATCTCGATGCGGCTCTCAGCGACCTCTTCGACGCAGCCGACGGCGCCGATCACCGGATTCGAGCCCGGTTCAGGGATGAAGGTGCCGGTTCCCTCGTTCAGGAATGCGGCCCGGCTGTAGCCCCCGATTGCTCCTGCCCCGGCGTCGCTGAGGGCATCGACGATCAGCTGGGCGGTCTCGCTGGGTATGAA
>JACCUF010000053.1 GCA_013811975.1 Geodermatophilaceae bacterium
AGCAGGTAATCGAAGACCGGGTAGAGCAGAGCCATCACAACGCCCAGTGCGATGGCCGCGAAAGCGGTGATGATCGGAACGAAGCGGCGGCCGCCGAAGAAGGCGAGGTAGTCCGGCAGCTTGATCCGGTAGTACCGCTGCCACAGCCGCGCCGCCATGACACCGATCAGAATGCCGCCGAGCACCCCGTAATTGATGATCTCCTGCTCCGCACCCTCCGCCGGTTCTCCGTTGACGTAGGGGGCCATCGCCGTGAACACGCCCTCTAGGACGAGGTAGCCGATCAGAGCGGCCAAAGCAGTAGAGCCGTCGGCCTTGCGGGCCAATCCGATCGCCACACCGACTGCGAAGATGATCGGAAGGTTGCTGAAGATCGCGCCACCAGCTGCGCCGATGACGGCGGCGACCGGCAGAAGCCAGTCGGCGAACTGGCCGAGTCCGTCCACGCCCAGCAGGTCGGCTTGGCCCAGTCGCAGCAGCAGAGCGGCCGCTGGAAGTGCTGCGATCGGCAGCATCAGACTGCGGCCGAGCCGTTGCAGCCCAGCCAGCCCCTTGAACCGGCTCCCACCGTCCGTGGTCGCGCTTGCTTTAGTCGCGCTCGTGGTGCTCATGGTCTTCCTCCTTAGGTAGGAAGCTGGTCGGGGCTCATCCGACGATCCAGCGACATGTTGACCTGGTACCGGTCTCCCCGGTACCAGGACAGGGTGTGCTCCACGGCATGGTGCCCGGCCGAGGACGTCCGACGAAAAGCGAGCAGCGGGATCCCGACCGGGAGCCCCATCAACTTGATCCGCCGGTCGTCGGCCGACTCGGCCCAGACGGTCTGCTGGGCAGAGTCGACGCCGAGGCCGTATACCTCGGAGAACAGGGTGTAGAGCGACTCGGTGAGGTCGTGCGCGTCGAGTCCGGGCAGCAGCGGCTCGGGATACCAGCCCAGCTCTAGTGCCATGACATCGCCAGCGGCGATCCGCAGTCGCTCCAGCCGCCAGGCGCGGTCGCCGTTCGCCAGGCCGAGCATTGCCGACTCGCGGGCTGGCGGACGGTCCAAGCTGACGTCCAGCACTCGGGTCTTCGGCTCGAGGCCGCGCCGGCGCATGTCGTCGGTGAACGATGCCAGGTGCAGTTGGGACTCCACCCGCTCGGCGGCCACGAACGTCCCCTTGCCGTGGACCCGGTAGAGCAAACCCTCGTTCACCAACTGGCCGATGGCCTCGCGGACGGTGGCTCGGCTCACGTCGTACCTGACCATCAACTCGCGCTCGGAGCCGATCGGGGTATGTGCCCTGCCCTCTATCCGGGTCGCTTCGCGGAGGATCTCGCGAAGTTGGACGTGCTTGGGAATCGGACCGTCGGACAACGCATCGCTGGCCATGACGCGCTCTCCTAATCCGCCCGAGGAACCATCGACAGTGCTGGACCGGACTGGTACGGTCCAGTCGTTGCTGGTGAGGATGCCCAACCCACACTTTGCTGTCAAGCACCGGAGAAGGAGTCCCGATGCAGCTCCTGGCCGCTCAAATGATCGTCCTGAGCCGCCGATTGGTCCGGCCGGGGTGGATCCTGTTCGACGAGGTCGTGCGGGAGGTCGGGGATGGGCACCCACCGGAGCGGGTCCGCGAAGCTGCTGCGTCGGTGACCACATTGGGTGAGGGCGTCCTGACCCCAGGCTTGGTGGACATCCAGGTCAATGGCGCCTTCGGTGTGGATTTCGCCGCTGCCACAGACGACGAATTCGTCCGAGTGGCAGAGCAGATGCCGAGCACCGGAGTCACCGCGTTCGTGCCAACGTTCATCACCGCGCCGGTCGAGGACATGGCCGACTGCCTGGCGACCTACGGCTCCCTGCGGCCCCGCTTGGACGCCGCACCCGGCGCGGCCCGGACCCTGGGCATCCATCTTGAAGGCCCGTTCCTCGCCGAGAGACGTCGTGGTGCCCACCGTGCGGACCTGCTGAGCGACCCCGATCCCGCGCTGATCGAGGACCTGCTCACAGCCGCCGGCGGTTGTTTGACCTACATGACGCTGGCCCCCGAGCGTGCCGGCGCAATCGCCGCCATCCGGCAACTGACCAGCGCCGGAGTCCGGGTTGCCTTGGGGCACACCGATGCCGACGCCCCAACCGTACGCGCGGCGGCCGATGCGGGGGCCACTCTGGTCACCCACCTCTACAACGCCCAACGGCCGATGCGGCACCGGGATCCGGGCACCGTGGGCGCCGCGCTGACCGACCCCCGGCTCACCTGCGGACTCATCGTCGACCTGCACCACGTTGCCCCGATCGCGGTCGAGATCGCCTTCCGGGCCGCGGCCGGAGCCATCGCCCTGGTGACCGACGCCGTCGCCGCGATGGGGATGCCCGCTGGCAGCTATCAGTTGGGGGGCGACCGTCTCGAGATTGCACCTGGGCTGCCGCCACGACGTGCCGACGGGGCGATCGCCGGCTCCGCGCTGCGGATGGATGAGGCCATCGCCAACGCAGTCCTGCACTGCGGGGTGGATCTCGGGGCCGCGATCAACGCGGCAACCCAGATTCCCGCCTCCGCGATCGGCCGCAACGACCTCGGCCGGTTGGCCCCCGGTGCGCCCGCCGACCTCGCCTGGCTCGGTGACGACCTGATCGCCCGCACGACGTGGGTCGGTGGCCAACGCGCCTGGTCGCGCGACCACGAGGATGCCTCGGCCGGGGCCCGGCGCTGAGTGCACTGCCGATGACGACCCAGATGGCACGCGAGATCGGCGAGCAGCCGGCCGCGGTCAGCCGCACCCTCGAAGCGCTGCTGCCGCTGAGGGGGGAGCTCGCCAGCCTGGCCGCCCGCCGCAGCCAGGTGCTATTCGTGGCCCGCGGTTCCTCGGACAACGCAGCTGTCTACGGCCGATACCTCCTGGAGGCCCACAGCGGGATGTCGGCTGCACTGGCCGCACCCAGTATCGCCACGCACTACCGGCGCGAACGCGACCTGTCCAACACGTTGGTTGTGTCGTTGAGCCAGTCCGGGGAAACAGTGGAGATCGTGGCCACCCAGGACTGGGCGAAAGCCTGCGGTGCCGCGACCGTGGCCGTCACCAACGATGCCCACAGCAGGCTCGCTGCCGGGGCCGACCTTCCGTTCGTGACGCAGGCGGGCCGGGAATTGGCCGTGCCGGCCACCAAGTCCTACACCGCGCAGCTGGCCGCCCTCGCGGTGTTGGCGACCGCTCTGGCCCCCGAGCCCGAGCAGCTGGACGCGGAGCTGCACCGCGTTCCGCAGGAGATTGCGCGACAACTCGATGACCGCGCGGGGATCGAGGAGGCGGTCGCAGCGCTGGGCCGATCCGATTCGATCCTGGTCACCGGTCGGGGCCTGGTGCTGGGCACGGCGCTCGAGCTGGCGTTGAAGCTGGAAGAGACGTGTCTGCGTCCGGTGCGCGGCATGTCCTACGCCGACCTCAAGCACGGCCCGATAGCAGTGGTGGGCGAGGGGCTGGTTGCCGTCCTGGTCGCTGCGTCGGGCGGTCCGCTGCTGGGCGCCATGACCGAACTGGCTGCTGACCTCGCGAACCGGGCAGCCACGGTGGTCGGATTCGGCGGCGACGAAGGTTTCCGTGCGGCCTGTGACGTCGCCGTACGCGGCCCGGAACTGGTCGAAGCGGTATCACCGCTGGCGCTGATCGTGGCTCCACAGCTGACTGTCGAGGCCCTGGCCCGCAGACTGGGCCTTGACCCCGACGCGCCCCGCGGCCTGTCGAAGGTCACCCAGACTGACCGTTCGCCCACCCCAACGAGAGGTTGAACATGAGCACCCAGGCAGAGCAGATCGTGGCCGGTCTCGGCGGCGTGGACAACATCGTGGAGATCGAGCCATGTATCACCCGGTTGCGCACCGAGGTCGAGGACGCGTCCCTCGTCGACGAGAAGGCCCTGAAGGCGGCCGGGGCCCACGGGGTGATGCGATCGGGCAAGGTGATCCAGGTCATCGTCGGAACCCAAGCGGACACGATCGCCAGTGACATCGAGGACCTTCTGTGACGCAGGTTCTCGCACCGTTCGAGGGGCGGGTTCTCGCCCTGCAGGACGTCCCCGACCCGGTCTTCGCCGATGCCCTTGTCGGTCCGGGCGTGGCCATCGACCCGCTACGCGCGCCCGCCGACGTGGTCTCTCCGGTGAGCGGAAAGTTGGTGAAGCTGCACCCCCACGCCTTCGTGGTGGTCACCGAGGCGGGCTCCGGTGTGCTCGTCCACCTCGGGATCGACACCGTCGAACTGAAGGGCGAGGGATTCCGACTGCACGCGGAGGAGGGCAGCACGGTCACGGCCGGGCAGCGCATCGTGTCCTGGAATCCGGCCGAGGTAGAGGCGGGTGGCCGTTCCCCGATCTGCCCGGTGGTTGCCCTCGAGGCGAAACCGGAGCAGCTCAGTGAGTTGATCCAGTCCGGCGTGGTGCAGGCTGGGGCGCCCCTGTTCACGTGGTCTGTGTGAGGGACTACGACCTAAGGGACAGCGACCTTCCTGATCTCTACGCGATGGACGCGGCGCTTTTCGATCTCGATGGGACGCTGGTCGACAGCGAGCACGTGCACCGGACCGCCTGGCGGTCCTTCTTCGACTCGCGCGGCTGGGAGGTCTCCGAGCAGACCTACGCCGAGCACTTTCTCGGGCGACGGGGAGCGGACACCTTTCGCAAGCTCGATGGTCCCTGGCAGGCCCACGACCCAGATGCGCTGCTCGCCGAGGTGCTGACCCATCTCGCCGACGTCGATCTCGAGCCTGTGCCGGTGCGGGGTGCAGCCGAACTGATCCGCTCCGTGCACGCGACCGGTATGCCGGTGGCCGTGGTGACCTCGGCTGTCCGTGCGTGGGTCGACTCGAGCCTGCACGTACTCGGTGTCGCCGATCTCGTGACGACGGTGGTCAGTGCCGAGGACGTCGAGGCCGGCAAACCCGAGCCGGAGGGTTACCTCCTAGCCTGCCGCAGGCTCGGCGTCGACCCAGGCCGGGCCGCCGCATTCGAGGACTCCACCTCCGGAGTCACCGCTGCAGTAGCTGCCGGGATCTCACCGGTGATCGGCGTACTCACGACCACCTCGGCAGCCGCACTTCGCGCGGCCGGCGCTCACCACGTGATTGAGGACCTCCGAGTCGTTGCGGGGTAATCGAAAGGCCGTAGTAGCAGGCAGTGTGCGTACGCAGGATTACGTATCCATGTGGTGAACGGAACTAACCGTCAACAGCCGCTCGTTGCAGGTTCCATGCCTCCGTCCCGATCCCTGCCTCGACCCCGATGGAGGATCGGCACCTCGGCGCGGCGACTCCTGTCCATCCCGCTTGTCTTGAGCATCGCCCTGTTCGGTCAGCCGGTCTTCGCCACCTCCGTGAGTGCCGCGGACGATGTCGGCATCGAGACGATCAACGTCCCGGCCGCCGGCACCGAGGCCATCGAACTGGACACCAGCCTCTACATCCCAGCAGCCAGTCAGGACGTGCCGGCACCGGCAGTGATCCTCGGGCACGGCTTCGGCGGATCCAAGGACAGCGTCCAGACCGAGGCGCAGGCCCTGGCCGAATCCGGGTACGTGGTGCTCGCCTACTCCGCTCGTGGACATGGTGCCAGCGGTGGGCTGATCGGGCTGAACGACCCCGACTTCGAAATCGCTGACCTGTCGGTGATGATCGATCTGCTCGCCGACCGGTCTGAGGTGGCCAGCGACTCCGAGGGTGATCCGGTGGTCGGAGTGACCGGCGCCTCCTACGGCGGAGCCCTGTCACTGCTCGGCGCTGCCTACGACGACCGCATCGACGCGATCGTTCCGCAAATCACCTGGAACTCGTTGACCCGCTCCCTCTTTCCCGATCAGGTCGGCTTGCCGGCGGGGGACGCTTTCGCGGGCGCGCCCGCCCCGGGCGACGATGGAGTTTTCAAGAAGTTGTGGGCCGGCTTCTTCTTCAGCACGTCATCGGGATTCGGTGGCGCCGGCCGGACCGAAGGGGCCGCGCCGGAGGCACCGACGGTCAACGATCTCACCTGTGGCCGGTTCCGGGCCGACATCTGTGCGGCCTACCAGGAAGCAGCCGTCACCGGTCGATTGAACCCGGAGATCGCCGAGATCCTGGACCGGGTCAGTCCGGCCAGTGTGCTCGACCGGATCGACGCGCCCACGATGCTGGTCCAGGGGTTGTCGGACACCCTCTTCCCGCTCAGCGAGGCCGACGCCAACGCCCGCGGTATCGCCGAGAACGGGACCCCGGTGAAGATGGTCTGGTACCGCGGCGGGCACGACGGCGGCACCGACGAGGACGACGTCGTACGGCTGCGCGAGCTGACCTTCGCCTGGTTCGACCACTACCTAAAGGGCACCGGCCCGGATCCGGGAACGACCTTCGAGTTCCCCGAGCCCAACGCCCTGGCGGCGGGGATCACGGTGTCCGGCGGCGCGGGCGGCACGGCCGAGCGAATCAGCACCCTGCCCGCCTACCCGGGACTGAGCGCTACGGACGGACCCACGCCAGAGGCAACCATCAGCGAGCTGGGGTTGAGCGGTCCGCCCGTGCAGCCCATCGTCAACCCGGCTGGTGGATTGCCGGCGGCGATCTCGACCATTCCGGGCCTGTCGGCCGGTCTCAGTTCACTGGGCGGGGCCGTGGGTGCCGGCGCCTTGCTGGACATTCCTGGCCAGTCGGCTTTCTTCAGTACCGCGCCCAGAGAGGCAGCGGTCGACGTCGTCGGGTCGGTTCAGACTCAGGTGCTGGTCGCCTCGCCCACCGGTGAAGCCGTGCTCTTCGCCAAGCTGTACGACACAACCGAAGACGGTTTTCCGACGTTGCTGGGCGGCGTTGCTCCGCTGCGCCTGTCGGGTCTGTCCACGGATGCTGGTGGAGCTGAGCCGGTCGACATCACGCTGCCGCCGCTTGTGCATCGCCTCGAAACCGGGCACTCCCTACTTCTTGTACTGAGCACAACCGATCAGGGTTACAGCTCGCCGGTCGATCCCGTTGTGTACGCGGTCGGCCTGCCGACCGGAGCGGCGCTGTCCGTACCGACGGTGAGCGGGACGGTGAGTGCCAGCGGTCAGCCAGCCTGGTTGTCGTTCGCCGGGATCGTGGCTGGGCTCGGCCTCATTCTGGTCGGAATCGTGTTCTGGTGGGGTCGGCGCAACCGCGCCCGCGCCTCGGTGATCGATCCCGAGATCGCGGACGTCCCGCTCGTCGTACGGGGGCTGAGCAAGACCTACCCGGATGGGCTCCAGGCCGTACAAGACCTGTCCTTCCAGGTTCGACACGGTCAGGTCGTCGGGCTGCTCGGTCCCAACGGCGCGGGCAAGACCACGGCATTGCGGATGGCCATGGGTCTGATCCGACCCTCCCAGGGCGAGATCCGGGTCTTCGGTCACAAGGTCACCTTCGGAGCGCCGGTGTTGTCCCGGATCGGGGCCTTCGTCGAGGGGACTGGGGCGTTCCCACATCTGTCAGGAAGGGACAACCTCTCTCTCTACTGGGCGGCCACCGGGCGTCCGGCCGAGGACGCCCATGTCGAAGAGGCCCTGCAGATCGCCGGTCTGGGCACGGCGATCAACAAGCGGGTCAAGACCTACAGCCAGGGCATGCGCCAACGGCTGGCCCTGGCCCAGGCGATGCTCGGCCTGCCCGAACTGCTGGTCCTGGACGAACCGACCAACGGGCTGGATCCGCCCCAGATCAGGGAGATGCGTGACGTTCTGCACCGGTACGTCGAGGCCGGCCGTACGGTGCTGATCTCCAGCCACATGCTTGCCGAAGTGGAGCAGACCTGCATCAACGTCGTCGTGATGCACCACGGAAAACTCATCGCCGAGGGCAGTGTCGAGGACATCATCGGGACCGGTGGTGCGGTTCTACTCGGCGTCGATGATCAGCCGGCCGCCCGGGCCTTGCTGTCCACGATCGAGGGAATCCGGCAGCTGGAGGACGACGAGGACGGGCTGATCGTGGATCTCGACGGGTATCCGCGCCGTGAGGTCGTCAACCGGCTGGTGTCGGCCGGGATCGGAGTCGAACGCGTCATACCGCGTCGCCGCCTCGAGGACGCGTTCATCAGTCTCGTCGAGGAGGACCGCTCATGAGTCCCAGCGCACCGGACGGTGTTGCGGTGCAGCATGTTCATGACACAGGAGCCGCGCCAGGTTATGTCCCTGGCCGCACTCTGAAGCTGCGGGTCGAGCTCGCCCGCCAGCTGAAGCGTCGCCGTACCCAGTGGACGTTCGCCTTGATGTTCTTCCTGCCGGTGGCGTTGTTGACCGCGCTTCAGGTCGGGGTCGACGGCGGGGACAGAGGAGGTGAGCCCGACACCCGCATCTCCCTGGTCGATGTGGCGACCTCGAGCGGACTGAACTTCACCCTCTTCGTGCTCTTCGCGACTACCGGGTTCTTCCTGGTCGTCGTCTATTCCCTGTTCTTCGGCGACTCGGTGGCCAGCGAGGCGCAGTGGGGGTCCCTTCGCTACGCCCTGGCATCGCCAGTTCCGCGGGCCCGGCTGCTACGGCAGAAGTACACCGCCGCACTCGTGCTCAGCCTCGCTGCGCTCGCGGTGTTGATGGTGACGGCCATCGTCGCTGGAGGGCTCTTCTTCGGCTGGGGGGCTGCGCAGACCCCGATCGGGGTGAGCCTGGCGCCGGGGGATGCCTATCCGCGGTTGCTCGGGATCGCCGGTTACCTGGCGCTCACTTTGCTCACTGTCGGGTCGTTCGCGTTCTGGCTGTCCTGCCGTACGGACGCCCCATTGGCCGCCGTCGGCGGGGCGGTGTTCACGATCATCGTCTGCGGGATCCTGGACTCGATAGACCAGCTCGGCTTCCTGCGTGACTTCCTGCCGACCAACGAGCAGTACGCCTGGACCGGAATGCTGCTCACGCCGGTCGACAGCGGGGACATGCTGCAGGGCGCGATCGTCGCGGTCGCGTACACGGCTCTGTTCACCGGCCTGGCTTTCCGGCACTTCATGCGCAAGGACGTCGTCAGCTGAGCGATGACCCGTTGCGCCGGCCGATCGGCTGGTGGCTCAAGCACCTCGACGGACTGCTCGATCTCGGCTTCGAGGCCACGCTCGGCGTCCAGGACGTCAGCCGGCGGCAGTGGCAGATCCTCAACGGCCTGTCCGAAGGGACCCCGCCGTCGGAACTGCTCGCTTCGTTGACCGTCTTCGAGGAGTCCGGCGGAGTGCACGAGGCACTGGCCTCCCTCGTCGAGCGTGGCTGGCTGCACAGCGGGCACAGGATGGACCGCAACATCGGCACTGCCCCGGCCGACGCGAGCGATGCACCGCCGATCGATGCAACCGGGACGTCGCGGGGCGAGACGAGCGAGACGCCGCTAGTCGAACTCACTAACGAAGGGCGCCGACAACATGCCCGGATCGCGGAGGAGATCCGCGCGATGCGGACGTCGGTGACCGAAGGGTTGTCAGCCGACGACTACCGCGCCGTGGTCACCGGCCTTGCCCGAATGGCCGAGAATCTGGAGCGTCGCCTCGCTCGATCCAGCCGATGACGTCCGCACCGGTGCTGAGCTGTAACGGATTCCACGATCATGAGCGTTGGCGGTGCAACTGGCTGGACTGAGCTACGGCGCTCACGATCTTGCAAACCGCCTGGAATGCCAGGCCGCCGGGCTCTACTCGTCGGTGACCAAGATCGTGCGGATCGCCTGGGCCCAGCCGAGTCCGACCGCCTCGTCGCAGAGCAGGACGTTAGCCCGGGCTGCTGCCTGGGCAACCACCTCGGGATTGACCAGTCCGTTCGCTGTCAGCCAGAGGTCGCTGACCGAGTCGGCCATCTCCAAGTCGCTGATGCTGTCCCCAATCGCGATCGCCTGACCGGCGGTGAGCCCACGGCGCTGCAGGTCCCAGGCCACCGCAAGGCCTTTCGACACTCCCCGTGGCATCAGGTGGTAGACGTGCGCCGGAAGCCCCTGTAGCGACAGGCCGGTGCTGCGACCGATCGGCAGAGTCCCATTGTCCCGCAGTGTCAGCCACCCCCATCCCTGAGCTGCCAACCATGCCTCCACCTCGACCACGTCGACCGCGCCGCGGAGCATCGCGTCGACCTCGTGGCCCTGGTGCCAGGGCGCATGCCATTCCAGCCGGCCCGGGTACCGCGCGAAGTGTTCTTCAGGGATCCCGAGCTGGGCCATCACCTCGAACGGCACCTGCCCGTCGAAGCCGGCCGGCATCTCTCCGGGCAGGACTCGGTGTTCGCGCAGCCCGACCAGACGACGACCGAGCCGAGTTCGGCGATGAAACCGTCAGCGCCGAAGATCCGGCCCGCCTCGACTAGTTGGGCCCTTGTCCGCCCGGAGACCAGGACGAGGGCGATGCCGGCTCGATGCAGGGCCAGCAACGCCTTGCTCGGCTCGTCGGTCAGCTTCCGGTCCGCGTCGAGCCAGAACGATCCGCGCGGCCCAACCATGGTGCCGTCGAGGTCGGAGTACACGATCGAGACGCCCACGCACACCATTCTGTCGTGACCGTGCACCGCGGCTCATGATCATGATCACCTGGCTTGAGACTAAG
>JACCUF010000066.1 GCA_013811975.1 Geodermatophilaceae bacterium
CCTGCGCGACGGGTACGTCGTGGCGGTGGACTGGTCCGGCGCGCATGTGGGTGATCCGAGCACCGACGTGCTGGAAGCCGCGATCTGGCTGCGGATGGCAGGAGTGCGGGTGCTCCCACCCGGCCTGCAGATGCTGCCTCTGCTTGCCGTCTACGGGGGGCTGCTGGTCCAGGAGTTCCTGACCTTGGACTGGAAGACAGATGCCCAGGGACATCGGGCTCGCGATCTCAAACGTCGTACCGCGCTGGAGGCCTTGGCCGGGTTCAGTGAACTGATCGGCGTTGCCTCACCCGCAGGGTGACCGCCAGCTCCCTGTTTATCCCGACAGGGTCCTCGCGGCCTCTAGCACAGCCGCGACCAGCGCGGGCTCGGCTCGCCGGCCCAGGCGGCCCACCGGCCCGGACACCGACACCGCGGCCAGCACGTTTCCGGATGAGTCGCGAACAGGAGCCGAGGTCGAGGCGACGCCGGCCTCGCGCTCGGCGCTGCTGTGGGCATAGCCCAGCCGGCGAACCTCGGCAAGGGTCTTGCTGGAGAACGAGGCGCGGTCGAGTACCCCGGCGTCGGCGCCATTGCCCGTGGACCAGGCCAGCAGTACGTGGGCCGCCGACCCGGCCGTCATCGGAAGCCGGGCACCGAGCGGAACTGTGTCCCGCAGACCGCTGGCGCGTTCGGCCACGGCGGTACACACGCGTGCGTCGGCCGCGCGTTCGAACAGCTGCGCGCTCTCCCCGGTGTCCCGGCACAACTGCGCCAGGATCGGGTTCGCCCGGGTGACGAGATTCGGTTCGCCCTCGGCGGCGAGTTCTGTCAGCAGTAGGCCGGGCACCCAGGCTCCGGACTCGTTGCGTCGCAACAGGCCATGACTTTCCAGCGCCACCGCTATCCGGTGGACGGTGGCCTTCGGGAGGGCGACTTGCTCGACCAGCTCCGCGAGGGTAACGGGGGAGCTCGCTGCCTGACGAAGGACCAGGACGGCTTTGTCAAGAACGCCGATACCGCTACTGTGTCTCACGAAGCGATACTAGCGTCTCACGATATGAGATAGCGACGTTTGAGTCGACATAGAAGAGGTGGACGGAATGGCCGGCACGCTGGCAGAGAAGGTCTGGGAGAGCCACGTCGTACGACGGACCGAGAACGAACCTGATCTGCTCTACATCGATCTCCATCTGGTCCATGAGGTCACCAGCCCTCAGGCTTTCGATGGCCTGCGGACGGCCGGTCGTCAGGTCCGTCGGCCGGATCTCACATTGGCGACCGAGGACCACAACGTCCCCACGCTCGACATCGACAAGCCGATCGCAGACCTCGTCTCCCGCACCCAGATCGACACGCTGCGCCGGAACTGCGCGGAATTCGGGATCCGCCTGCACGCGATGGGAGACGCGGAACAAGGAATCGTGCACGTCATCGGACCGCAGCTGGGGATCACCCAACCCGGCATGACGATCGTGTGCGGCGACAGCCACACCTCGACCCACGGTGCCTTCGGCGCACTTGCCTTCGGGATCGGGACCAGCGAGGTCGAGCATGTTCTCGCGACCCAGACGTTGACCGGAGTACGACCCAAGACAATGGCGGTGAACATCGACGGTGAGCTGCCGGCTGGGGTCAGCGCCAAGGACATGATCCTTGCCCTGATCACCCAGATCGGGACCGGTGGGGGACAGGGTTACGTCATCGAGTACCGCGGCCCGGCAATCGAGTCCTTGTCCATGGAGGGCCGGATGACGGTCTGCAACATGTCGATCGAGGCCGGTGCCCGAGCTGGGATGATCGCTCCTGACGAGACCACGTTCCAGTTCTTGGAGGGCCGGCCGAACGCGCCCACCGGAGCCGCTTGGGACGAAGCGGTGGCGTACTGGCGAACCCTACAATCGGAGGGCGACGCCAGCTTCGATGCCGAGGTCCACCTGGATGCCAGTACGCTGTCCCCGTTCGTGACCTGGGGAACAAATCCTGGCCAGGGGGCGCCGTTGAGCGCCACCGTGCCGGACCCGAACGACTTCGCCGACCCCGGAGACCGGATATCGGCACAGAAGGCGTTGGCCTACATGGACCTCGAACCGGGGACTCCGCTGCGTGACGTTGCCGTCGACACGGTCTTCGTCGGGTCCTGCACCAATGGCCGGATCGAGGACCTCAGGATCGCAGCGGACCTGTTGCGCGGGCGACGGATCGCTTCCTCGGTGCGGATGCTGGTGGTACCTGGCTCGATGCGGGTGAAGGTTGCAGCCGAACAGGAGGGCCTGGACCGCGTCTTCCTCGACGCGGGGGCGGAATGGCGCAGCGCGGGATGCTCGATGTGTCTGGGGATGAATCCGGACCAACTGTCTCCCGGAGAACGTTCGGCCTCGACGTCCAACCGCAATTTCGAGGGCCGACAGGGAAAGGGTGGGCGCACCCACCTGGTCTCCCCGGCAGTAGCGGCCGCGACCGCAGTCACCGGGCACCTGGCCTCACCGGCTGAGTTGGGAGCCTGATCATGAATCCGTTCAGCGTGCACCGCGGCATCGTCGCACCACTACGGCGTACGAACGTCGACACCGACCAGATCATCCCTGCGGTCTACCTCAAGCGGGTGACCCGGACCGGCTTCGAGGATGGCCTGTTCTCGGCTTGGAGGGCGAACGAAGCCGATTTCGTCCTCAACCAGCCGCAGTACGCCGAGGCATCGATCTTGGTGGCAGACAATGATTTCGGCACCGGATCCTCAC
>JACCUF010000068.1 GCA_013811975.1 Geodermatophilaceae bacterium
GCCTGGACTCATGAAGATGCTGGCCAAACACCGGGTCAAGCAGCAGGTCGAGCGCCTTGCTCTGGGGGCGGACTGGCCGGGACTTGATCTGGTCTTCACATCCACGGTTGGATCGCCACTCGAACCACGCAACGTGACCCGTGCGTGGGACACGGTCCGCCGAGAAGCAGACCTGCCGAACCTTCGGTTTCACGACCTTCGACACTCCTGCGCGACGATCCTTACGGCGCTTGGTGTCCACCCGAGGGTCATCATGGAGATGCTCCGTTATTCGCAGATCAGCGTAACGATGGACACCTACGCGCATGTCTCCTCAGCCCTTCAGCGGGAGGCCGCGGACGCCTTGGAGTCCGCACTGTTCGGGTGAGCCCAGGTGTCTTGGCTACATTGTTGGCTACATACACTCAAAGTTTTCCCTTCTATGACCTAAGAAAAGCCAGGTCAAACGGGTGGGCCCCGTGGGACTCGAACCCACAACCCGCGGATTAAAAGTCCGCTGCTCTGCCAATTGAGCTAGGGGCCCGGGACGTGCGCAATTGGTTGGGGAAAACCGATCAACGCTCGCCGACCAGGTCGTCTGTGGGGATCAACGAGGTCGGGGCAAGTCTAGAGCGGAGTCGGCCGAATGCCGGATGTGGCCCGGTCTTTCGTGACAGGCGATTCTGCCGTCTGCGCGCAGGCCGTTGCAAGCCGGAGTTGCGTGGCGGTGCGGTGGGGCGTAGCAAGGGGTTCTCAGGCAGCTACTAGAAACTTCCCTGCAGGATCGGTGTCTGGCCAGACTCGGTCCAGGTGTCCGGCGGGACGCTCTCTTTTGGGCTGCCCACCCGCTGCCGGGTGTGGCTCACTTTCGGTCTGCAGCCCGCCGGGCACCGTTGACGAGGCGTGGCTCCAGAGGGGACTGCCCTGCTCGTAGTAGCACTGCCCACCTCGCCGTCCCTATCGGCACGAGCACAGGCGGGAGAACATCATGGAGCAGGTCATCATCGGGGTCGATCCCCACAAACTATCGGCCACGATCGAGGTCGTCGATCAACACGAAACGCTGCTGGGGTCGGGTCGATTCACGACCGACCAGGCTGGCTACGCCGCGATGCGGAAGTACGCGAAGACCTGGCCGGACCGGGTCTGGGCCGTCGAGGGCGCTAACGGAGTTGGACGTCCGCTCGCCCAGCGGCTCCTCGAAGCTGGGGAACATGTTGTCGATGTGCCGGCCAAGCTCGCCGCCCGGGTCCGGTTGTTCGACACCGGCCACAACCGGAAGACCGACGCGCTCGACGCTCACTCGATCGCGATCGTCGCGGTCCGCACCGACACGCTGCGCGTCTTGAAGGTCGACGGTGAGCTGGAGGCGATGCGCTTGCTCACCGACCGCCGTGAGGCGCTGACCCGGCGCCGGGTCCAGACCGTTAACCGGCTCCAAGCACTGCTCGCCGAACTGCTCCCAGGCCAGGCCAAGAAGGACATCACTCCCTTGCAGGCCAAGGTGATGCTCGCCAGCGTCCGTCCCCGCGACGTCGCAGGAAAGACCAGACGTCGCATCGCCGCGGAGGAGCTCGCAGAGCTGATCGCCGTTGACTCGAAGATCAAGAAGGCCACCGCCGAGCTCAAGGCGATGGTGCTGGCCCGTGACTCGCGTCTGATGGAGATCCATGGCGTCGGGCCCGTGGTGGCGGCCCGGATCCTCGCGGACGTCGGCGACGTGACTAGGTTCGCCGATCGGAATCGGTTCGCCTCCTGGACCGGCACCGCGCCCCTTGATGCCTCCTCCGGTGAGCAGAACCGTCACCGCCTATCCCGTGCCGGAAACCGACGGATAAACCACATGATCCACATCGCCGCGGTCACCCAACTCCGCCTGGACACCGACGGACGCGCCTACTACCGACGCAAGCGCGCTGACGGCAAGAAGCCGATGGAGGCGATGCGCTGCCTCAAGCGGCGGATATCTGATGCCGTCTACCGACAGCTGGTCGCCGACGCCCAGCGTGCGGCACTGACAGC
>JACCUF010000086.1 GCA_013811975.1 Geodermatophilaceae bacterium
CACGCCCGCTTCGGCGGCGTCGTGCCGGAAGTCGCCTCTCGCGCTCATCTCGAGGCGATGGTGCCGACCGTTCATCGGGCCTGCACCGATGCCGGAATTGCACTGTCCGATGTGGACGCGATTGCTGTCACGGCTGGGCCGGGGTTGACCGGCGCGCTGCTGGTGGGAGTTTCCGCTGCCAAGGGGTATGCCCTGGCACTCGGCAAGCCGCTGTACGGCGTCAACCACCTGGCTGCACACGTCGCGGTCGACACTCTCGAACACGGGCCGCTGCCCGAGCCGGCGGTGGCGTTGCTGGTGTCCGGAGGGCACTCCTCGTTGCTCCGCGTGGAAGACATCACCGGATCGATCACGTCGCTGGGTTCGACTGTCGACGACGCTGCCGGAGAGGCCTTCGACAAGGTGGCCCGGGTCCTAGGACTGCCCTTTCCGGGTGGTCCGCACATCGACCGCCTGGCCAACAGCGGTAGGCCGGATGCGATTGCCTTCCCGCGTGGGCTCATCGGTCCGCGAGACGCGCCCTACGACTTCTCCTTCTCAGGTCTCAAGACAGCAGTCGCACGCTGGGTGGAGCGCCGGGAACGGGACGGGCAGCCGGTACCCGTCGCCGATGTCGCGGCATCGTTTCAGGAAGCCGTGGTCGACGTGCTCACCGCCAAGGCAGTCCGGGCCTGCCGCGATGCCGGGATCGAGCACCTCATCCTCGGCGGCGGGGTGGCGGCCAATAGCCGGCTCCGTGCACTGGCTGAGTCCCGCGCAGCCGCGGCGGGCCTACGGCTGCGGGTTCCACGCCCGGGGCTGTGCACCGACAACGGCGCCATGGTGGCCGCACTCGGCTCGCTCCTGACCGGCGCCGGGGTGCCGGCGTCCCCGCATGACCTTGGAGCGGACTCGACGCTGCCGGTCACAATGGTGTCGGTCCCGGCCTGAACACTCCATTCCGGCAGATGCCCCCCGGTTGAAGGGTTGGCACTCTCGGGGCTAGAGTGCCAATCGGAACGACCGGGCACCTGGCACCCGCGACGACAGGCCGGTCGTGCCGCACCACCGCACCATTGCAGTACAACCCAGTACTACTCAGAACTACCAAGAACAACCAGTCAGAGAAGTCAATTGCGCACTACGCGACTATGCCCCAGAAGGGGGAGGTCAAGAGACGTGACGACCGCTACCAAGGTCAAAATCAAGCCCCTCGAGGATCGTGTCGTTGTCCAGGCGAACGAGGCGGAGACGACCACAGCCTCCGGTTTGGTCATCCCGGACACGGCTAAGGAAAAGCCCCAAGAGGGAACTGTCATCGCTGTCGGCCCCGGCCGGATCGACGACAAGGGCAACCGCGTCCCGATGGACGTTTCAGAGGGTGACACCGTCATCTACTCCAAGTACGGCGGCACCGAGGTCAAGTACGGCGGCGAGGACTACCTCGTCCTCTCGGCCCGTGACCTGCTCGCGGTAGTCGAGAAGTAGACCGTTCCACCAGCACGATCAGCACGTTCGACCCGCCCCGAAGCCCCTCGCGGGCATCGGGGTGGGTCCATGCTCGACCCAATCGCGAGCCCCGTCTGAAGGGACACCACCACCATGCCGAAGCTGATCCGATTCGATGAAGCCGCCCGCAGTGGTCTGCAGCGAGGAGTCGACCAACTCGCGAAGGCTGTCAAGGTCACCCTCGGCCCCGGCGGGCGCAACGTCGTCATTAACAAGAACTTCGGTGCGCCGACGATCACCAACGACGGCGTGACCATCGCCCGTGAGGTGGACCTGAGCGATCCGTTCGAGAACCTCGGCGCCCAGTTGGCCAAGAGCGTGGCCACCAAGACCAACGACGTCGCCGGCGACGGTACGACGACAGCCACGGTGCTCGCCCAGGCCCTGGTCCGCCACGGCTTACGCAACATCACCGCTGGCGCCAACCCCGCCGCGCTCGGGCGCGGAATCGCCGCAGCTGTGACGGCCGTGAACGAGGCACTGGACAAGGCCGCGACGCAGGTCGACGGGCGTACCGAGATCGCCCAGGTGGCAACCATCTCCGCTCAGGACTCCGAGATCGGAGATCTCATTGCCGATGCCATGGAGCAGGTCGGCTCTGACGGTGTCATCACCGTCGAAGAGTCGAACACAATGGAGACCAGCCTCGAAGTCACCGAAGGTGTGCAGTTCGACAAGGGTTACCTCTCGCCGTACTTCGTCACCGACGCGACCGCCATGGAAGCCGTCCTCGACAAGCCGTACGTCCTTCTGCACAGCACCAAGATCAGTTCGTTGGCGGACCTGCTGCCGCTGTTGGAAAAGGTGATGACCGACGGAAAGCCGCTGCTGGTCGTCGCCGAGGACGTCGAGGGCGAGGCACTGTCGACCCTGGTGGTCAACGCGGTTCGTAAGACGTTCGTGGCCGTGGCCGTGAAGGCTCCGTACTTCGGTGACCGGCGCAAGGCCTTCATGGGCGACCTGGCCGTGGTTACCGGCGGACAGGTCATCTCACCGGAGGTCGGCCTCAAGCTGAGCGAGGTCGGTCCTGAGGTCCTGGGCCGGGTACGCCGCGCCACGATCACCAAGGACGCGACCACTCTTGTGGACGGCGCCGGCAGCAAGGACGAGATTGCAGCGCGGGTCTCCCAGCTGCGCACCGAGATCGAGAACACCGACTCCGACTGGGACCGTGACAAGCTCCAGGAGCGGCTGGCAAAGCTGGCCGGCGGGATCGGTGTGATCCGGGTCGGGGCAGCCACCGAGGTGGAGCTCAAGGAGAAGAAGCACCGCATCGAGGACGCGATCTCGGCCACTCGCGCCGCCGTCGAGGAAGGCGTCGTGCCGGGCGGCGGCAGCGCCCTCGTGCATGCCGGGACGGTGCTGGACGACGGGCTGGGAATGGACGGGGACGAGCGCACCGGCGTCACGATCGTGGCCCGCAGCCTGCGCGCCCCTCTCGTGCAGATCGCCGACAACGCCGGCGTCGAGGGAAGGGTGACCGCCGACAAGGTGCTGGAACTGGGCGTCGGGCACGGGTACAACGCCGCGACCGGCGAGTTCGGGGACCTGGCCGCTGCCGGAGTGATCGATCCGGTCAAGGTCACCAAGGCCGCGCTGACCCACGCTGCGTCGATCGCGGCGATGATCCTCACGACCGACAGCTCGATCGTGGAGGCGCCGGCCAAGGTTGACCACGACAACGGTACGGCCAATGGCCACGGTCACTCACACGGCGGTCACAGCCACTGACGCGCTGGGCAGCGGAATCGCGGTAGCCGAGCGTCGACGACCTGGCGCTGCGGAGACGCCGGCGGAACTGCGTCTAGTCGATGGCGCTCTCGGAGGCCACTACGCCGTCGGCGTAGCCGCGGGCGTACTCCCACGTGACGTACTCGGCCGGATCGGGGTCGTACGGCGGCTCGTGCAGGCCGGTGATGCCCTCGTCGAGCAGCTGCCGCAGGTTGGACTGCATCAGCGCCCAGCCGATGTGGTGAATCGTTTCGCAGTCGGGGCAGTCGATGACGATGCCCTTGATGCCCGTCGGCTCCAGCAGAGTGCGGTAGACCTCGAGGTCCTCGAGGTCGACCACGATGTCCTCCCGCTCCTCCGGAGACAAGGGCACGTTGGCGTCGGCATCGTCGGCGTCGTCGGCGTCGTCGGCATAGGGCTCGCCGGGTAGATCGGAACTCACAGGGCCACCGTAGCCCGCACTACGATGGGGCCTCGCGCCGACGGACACCTTGAGCCGACCGGTGTGCGGGCGACGACACGAGGTGGGGAGCACAGGGTGGACGAGCGGGGCAGTAACCAGCCGAAGTTTCTCGACGAGGGGCTGACCTTCGACGACGTCCTGCTGGTCCCCGCGGCCTCGGAGGTCCTGCCGAACTCCGTCGACACCAGTACCCGGCTGTCCCGCAAGCTGCGCCTGGCGATTCCTCTGGTCTCCAGCGCCATGGACACGGTGACCGAGTCGCGGATGGCGATCGCCATGGCCCGGCACGGCGGGGTGGGGATCCTGCACCGCAATCTGTCCGCCGAGGATCAGGCCAACCAGGTCGATGTCGTCAAGCGGTCCGAAGCCGGGATGGTCAGCCATCCGATCACCTGCGCGCCCGCCGACACTGTCGCGGCCGTCGACCGGTTGTGTGGTCAATATCGGATCTCCGGGGCCCCGGTCGTCGACCCTGATGGAGTGCTGCTCGGCATCGTCACCAACCGCGACATGCGATTCGAGACCGACCCGACCCGTCGGGTCAGCGAGATCATGACGCGGATGCCCCTGGTGACCGCGCCGTACGACGTCAAGCCCGACGAAGCTCTAGCCCTGCTGCGGCAACACAAGATCGAGAAGCTCCCGCTGGTGGACAAGGCCGGGCGACTCCGTGGACTGATCACGGTCAAGGACTTCGTCAAGAGTGATGAATACCCTTCGGCCACCAAGGACGACAGCGGCCGGTTGGT
>JACCUF010000096.1 GCA_013811975.1 Geodermatophilaceae bacterium
CGCAGATAGGCGAGTACGGCGAGCACCCGCCGGTGGGAGCCCGGATCGTCGGTGAGGCCGAGTTGGAGAAACGTCTTTGTGACATGCGACTCGACCGTGCGCTCGGTGATGTGCAGCCGTGCGGCGATCGCCTGGTTCGATCGCCCCTCCGCCACCAGGCCGAGAACCTCGGCGCCCCGTTCGCTCAACGTGTCCAGCGGGTCGGCGACCCGACGGCGGCCGAACAGCCGGGCGACGATAGTCGGATCCACCACCGTCTCCCTGTCCGCGACACGACGTAACGCGTCGATCAGGATGGCGACGTCGAAGACCCGTTCCTTGAGCAGGTATCCGACGCCCTCGGGATGGTCCTCGATCAACCGGATCGCATAGCTCGGCTCGACGTACTGGGACAGCACCAGCACACCGATCTCCGGGAATGCTGCGTGGATGCGCTGGGCGGCCACCAGACCCTCGTCGGTATAGGTGGGGGGCATCCGGATATCGATCACGACGGCGTCCGGGCGCAGCGCCTGGACGAGAGACAGCAGACGGTCCGCATCGTCGGCCTGGCCGACGACCTCGTGCCCCGCGACCGACAGCAGGTGGACGATCCCTTCCCGGGTCAGCATCGAATCATCGGCAACAGCTATCCGCATGGGATCTCCGCTCGGATCGCTCCGGAGTTGACAGACAGGACACCACCGGCGGCGCCGACGCGGTCGGCAAGATACTCACTCGGCGCTTTGTCCGCGCCGTCCACGCAGACGGTCAGCGTTTCGTCGCAGAGATCCATGTTCACCGTCAGGCCGCCACTCCTCGCATGCGCCGCCCCTACTGTCTCGCTCACGACCAGGTACGCGGTCCGCTCGACCGGTGCCGGGAGGCGAACGTGGGGCACTGATCTGATCTCGATTGCACATCCTGCCTGGTCGGCCAGCGTCCCGATGGCGGCCCCAAGGCCGGCCTCGTCGAGGATCGCCGGGAAGATGCCTTGAGCAAGTTCCCGGAGCTCGACCAGGGACTTCTGGGTTCCCTCGATCAAGGCGTCGAGGGCCCCCGACAGATGGGCGTCCTCCTGGGACTCACTGCTGGCCAATCGGAGCTCGTACAGGACCGACAGCAGACGCTGTTGCGCCCCGTCATGTAGATCGCGCTCGATCTGCCGTCGGGCTTCGTCGGCGGCGGTGACGATCCGCATTCGGGAGAGGCGTAGCTCCTGCAGATGCGCAGTCAACTCGACGCCGAGCCGCTCGTTGTCGATGGCGAGTAAGGCCGCGGGTCCGATCCTTTGCCGCAGTGTCTGGTCATCGAGAATCGCCCTCTCGTGGGAGACGACCGCCACCTGCGTGCCGCTTCGGACGATGGCGGTCATCGCACGGTCCTGATCCACTTCCGGATTGACCGCGTGCCCGAGTGCATCGACGTACCGACCGGCACGTGACAACCAGTAGGCGACGGTGAGCGAGTTGTCGCCCAGCGAGCGGGACAGCAACGCCTGCAGGGAACCGATTCCCGGTGACATCTCGAGCTCATTGACCAAGGTGAGGAAGGCGGTTCCCCGGCGGCGTCGTTGCACCACGTACCACGTCACCCCGACCGCGAGGGCGGTCAAGGCCGCCGATCGGGCGAAGAAGATCCAGACGAACGGGTTCCGTTCGGGGCTTTCCGCCGGATCGCCGCGCAGGACCGCGGCGTAGCAGACCTCTGCTGTGATCGCGAGCGCGGCCGGAGCCGTCACCATCCAACCCACCGCTCGAGCCACCGGGGTCGACGTGAGGAGTTGCCAGGTCGCCACGAGAACAGCAAGGATGCCGATCCCGACGGAAGCACTGAGCCTGATCGCTTCGATCAGCCGCGCCAGTCCCGGATCGCTGACCAGGCGGAACGTGTTATCGGCGCAATTGCTCCAGCAGTTGGGGTCCAGGAACGGATTCCGGGTCAGTGCCAGCCCGATGCTGGCCGCGGCCGTGATCCCGTAGACACCAGCCACGGCCGTACGACGGAGCGGGCCGCTCAGCCGCCGCCCCGGGGCGGCCAGCAACAGGTGCACCAGCACCGGCACCAGGAACGGCGCCAGGACCATGCCAACGCTTCGAGGTAGCGCTGGGCCGGTATCCCAGCCAACCCATGCGGGGGCGAGCCAAGCTATGCCGCCCAGTACACAGAGCGACCACAACGGACCGGAAGCCCGATCGCCGGCAGCCAGACCTCCGGCGGCGATGAGGGCCAGCCCAGCGATGAAGAAGGCGACGTTCGCAGCAGCAGATCCGGCGGCATAGGTCGTGAGGACGACTCTTGGTTGCCCGGCCGCAACTACGGCTACGACCATGACGAAGACACCAGACGCCACCAGGAGCACCCTAGAAAAGGCACCGCGTGTCATAGACCGATTGTCGCGGCTAGACCTTCCAGGTGGGACTGTGGCCAGCCACAGTTAGCGCACCACGGGAACACGTGCCCGCCGCGATGTGCAGCTGCCTCGACCTTCCTAGCGTCGATCTCGTCCACTTTGGTTGGAGGGAGCAAGGCGATGAAACGAGCGAGGTTAGCTGCGGTGGCGAGCACCGTGGCGGTGGGGATA
>JACCUF010000097.1 GCA_013811975.1 Geodermatophilaceae bacterium
AGGCCGATGGTGAGCGGCTGGCCAGCCTGCAGGAGGCGCTCTACGCCGAGGGCACCGGAGGAAGCAATCGCCGCGTCCTGCTGGTCCTGCAGGGTATGGACACCAGCGGGAAGGGCGGGGTGATCAAGCACGTCATCGGCGCGGTCAATCCGCAAGGCAGCCACATCGCGTCATTCAAGAAGCCGACGGCCGCTGAGCTCTCGCACCATTTCCTCTGGCGGATCCGCAAGGAGGTACCCCCTCCAGGTCTGATCGGCATCTTCGACCGATCGCACTACGAGGATGTCCTCATCGCCAGGGTTCAGCGCCTGGTACCCGTCACGACGTGGGAGAAGCGCTACGCCGAGATAAACCTATTCGAGCACGGCCTGGTCGAGGACGGCGTGCACCTCGTCAAGTGCTTCTTGCACATCTCGCCGGAAGGACAGAAGGAGCGACTACTGGCCCGGCTCGGCGACCCGGAGAAGCAGTGGAAGTTCAACCCCGGTGATGTCGACGAACGAGAGCATTGGCCGGCCTACGCGAAGGCCTACGAGGCGGTCCTGGATCGGACGAATACGGAGTCGGCGCCGTGGTATCTGGTGCCCAGCGACCGCAAGTGGTACCGCAACTGGGCGATCGGTCGACTCCTGTTGGAAACCCTGACCGAGATGGACCCGCAGTTCCCGAAGCCTGCGTACGACGTGGACGAGCAGCGCCGCCGCCTCACCGAAGACGACTAGTGCACTGGCTCTGACCATGCGACCCGACGATGCCGATCCGGGCCAGAACCCGCTGTGGGTCGAACTGCGCGTGCACGGGGTCAGCGGGTCACCGCCGGAGAGCATGCTGCTCAGCGCGCACGTTGTCCAGGTGGGGGGCGATGAGAAGGGCCGCTTCTTCCGGCGAGCCAGTCCACAGGGCGAGGAACTGCCGCCCGATCATGGGCGGATCCTCGAGGCCTACCACTGGGGCCGCTTCACCAGCGGTACCTGGCGTCAGGCGCTGTGGCTGCTGATCATCCCGTTCGGGATCGTCAACGCCGCCCAATTCATGCTGCCGCGTCCGGGAGCCGATCGCTGGGCGCGTCGCTGGCACGCGGTTGCCGGTGCCATGCTGCGGACCCTCGGCGTCGGGCTCACCTGCCTGCTGATCTACAGCTCCGCCGTGGTCGGCATGGATCTGCTCGGCTGGCAGTGGGCCCGGGCCGGACAGGGCCAGGGCCGCCAATGGTGGCTGCTGGTCGGACTGCTGCTCCCGTTGGGAGCGCTGACGCTGTTCAGCCTATTCGGTCGGGCCACGTTGAGCGCTGGGCAGAACCCGGGGGAGGACACCAGGAGCGACCGGGAGGGCAGTACGACCCTGCTCGGCCGGGTCCAGGACCACCCACCGACCGAACTCGGCCGCTCGGCGTTCTTCACCGGAGATCCGGATGCTCCGGCCTTGCGCCGACTTCATGCCTGCGCCGCAGTGGCGTTACTGACGGTGTTGTGTTTCTCCCCGGCTGCAGATCGCGGCGAGAGTGCAGCCGAGGTCGGCCGTTGGCTGGCCTTGATCCTGCTCGGCGCGGCTTTGTCGATGATCGTCCTCCTGGGCGATCCCGAGCGATCCTCGACCGTGACCACTGGGTCCACCGGCTGGGATCGCAGAGTCGAGCGTTGGCACCGGCTGGCCCCGGTACTCGCAGCGGTTGGGATCATCAGCGCGCTGACTCTGCTGGCTTGGGCTGCTGTCACCCAGGCTGGGCAGAGCGTCTCGATGGTCACCAGGGGCGTTGACTGCGCGGCGGCACAAGAGTCGGCCGGTCCCGTCAGCGTGTGTTCGATGCCCGGCATCGATTCCGTCGGATTCGGTTTATTGGCGACCTGTGTCGTGGCTCTGGTGCTGCTGTTCGTCGGAGTGGGTGGGCTGGCCCGCCGCACGCGCAGAACGGGACCCGATGCTGTCCTGTCAGCGTTCAGCCGCTTCGCGATGGGAATGACAGCGGCTCTGGCCGGCTCCGTGGGAACGTTCCTCGGGGTCGGGTTCGGAGCGGCATTCAGCTTCGCGGTCCAAGCAGCCATCAACCTGGTCGCGGTCGAAGCTGTGGCGATCCCCGCGCTGTTGCAACGCGTCGCCTACGCCTGGGGGCTCACGACCGTCCTCATGCTCGTCATCGTCGTTGTCGGAGGGATCGGTTATCTCGTCAGGCGGGCGGAGTTCGTCGACCGGGCGGCGGAGGCCTTTCGCTTCGGTCGAGCAGCGCCGCGGCTGCCCGCTGCCTGGCTTCGCCGGGTGGCGCGGGCGATGTACCTGGCGCGGGCCAAGAACCATCTGCAGCTGTTGTTCTGGGTATTCGCCGGATTCGGGATTCTGCTGTCCCTGGCCGCCGGGATCGAGCACTGTTCGGTGACTTCAGGATCTCGCTGCGTCCCGATCAGCCTGTGGCAGCCGCTCGGCGTCCTGTCCGAGCCTGCCAACCCGGACGGGGTCAGCCCGATGATCTGGCTCGGAACACTCGTCCTGGTGAGTTTGTCCGCCCTGTTGGTGTTCCTGGGCCGAGGCGCCATCGGATCGGAGAGCGTACGGCGCGGAGTCAGCGTGATCTGGGACGTCATCGCGTTCTGGCCCCGCTCGGTGCACCCATTTGTGCCGCCGCCGTACTCCCAACGAGCGGTAGCCGACCTCAGACGGCGGATCAGCTGGCATCTGGGGACGCTTCGGGACCCGGATGTGCCACTCCCCGACCCTCCAGCCTCGCGCGTGGTGGTGGCCGCACACAGCCAGGGGAGCCTGATCGCCGTTGCTGCACTGTTGTGGTTGACCCCCGAGGAGCGGGCTCGGGTCGGCCTGGTGACTTTCGGCTCACAGCTACGTCAGCAGTTCGTTCGAGCCTTCCCCGCCCACGTCGACATCTCCGTCCTGGCCTGGCTCTGGTCGCGGTACGACGGGCGTTGGCGAAACCTGTACAGGGACACCGACGCGATCGCGGGTCCGGTGCTGAGCTGGGATCACTCCGCCGAGCGGCACGGACAGCAACCACAGTCACGCCGCATCAACGGCTGGGATCATGCCTACGACGACGAGATCGATGAAGCCAGCGGACGGCGGTGTTGCGGCCCGGACTGGCGACTACTGGACCCGACGCCGTCCGACATCGCCCAGATGACATCCGCGGTCACCACGCTGCGCGGTCATGGGGACTACCCGGCGGACCCGGACTGGGCCACGGTCGTCGCCGAAGTGCTGCCCCCGTTGGGGGTGTCCCCGCGCGTCTGAGCACAAAGCGGAGGATGACGTTTTCCCAGGAAATGCAGGTTCAGTCGGTGGCGCGCAGGACCACGAGCGAGCGGCCGATTACGGGAACTGAACCGCCGGCCCCGACGACGATCTCTGGGCTGGATGGCTGCCGCGAGAGCGCGGTGTCGAGGACGACATCCCAGGCATCCGCGTACTCCACCGGTGGCATGCGAAAGTCCAACGCGGAGTCATGGGCGTTGAAGCAGAGCAGGAACGACACATCGGTGATCGGCGCACCTCGATCGTCGCGCTCGTTGATGCCATCGCCGCTGAAGAAAACCGCGAACGCACGGTGATAGCTGGAATCCCAGTCGCCGTGAGTCATCTCGATCCCGGCCGAGGTCAGCCAGGAGATGTCGGGAACGGGATCGCCGACATCGCGTACGGGCGAAGCACGGAAGAACCGACGGCGGCGGAACGTCGGATGTGCGCGGCGTAGGCGGGAGGCGGTGGCGACGAAGGCGTTGAGGTCGTCGTCGGCCGATGCCCAGTCCATCCAGGACAGTTCGTTGTCCTGACAGTAGGCGTTGTTGTTGCCATGCTGGGTGCGGCCGAGTTCGTCTCCATGGGCCAGCATCGGAACGCCCTGGGACAAGAGCAGAGTGGCGATCATGTTCCGCCGTTGGCGGGCCCGTATTTCGACGATCTCGGGATCGTCAGTCGGGCCTTCCACCCCGTGGTTCCACGAACGGTTGTGGCCCTCACCGTCGCGGTTGCCTTCGCCGTTGGCCTCATTGTGTTTGCGGTTGTAGGACACGAGATCGTTGAGTGTGAAGCCGTCGTGTGCGGTGACGAAGTTGATACTGGCCACCGGGCGACGGCCGTTGTGCTTGTAGAGATCCGACGATCCGGTGATCCGGGCCGCGAACTCCGGAAGCGCTGCCTTCTCGCCGCGCCAAAAATCGCGGACCGTGTCGCGGTATTTCCCGTTCCATTCCGTCCACTGTGGAGGAAAATTGCCGACCTGGTACCCCCCTTCGCCGACATCCCACGGCTCGGCGATCAGTTTGACCTGGCTGACCACGGGGTCTTGCTGGACGAGGTCGAAAAACGCCGACAACCGATCGACGTCGTGCAACTCTCGGGCCAGGGCCGAAGCCAGGTCGAAACGAAACCCGTCCACGTGCATATCCAGCACCCAGTAGCGAAGGGAATCCATGATCAGTTGCAGCGAGTGCGGGTGGCGAACGTTCAGGGAATTCCCGGTGCCGGTGTAGTCGACGTACCGAGCAAGGTTGCGGTTGTCGAGTCGATAGTAGGCAGGGTTGTCCAAGCCGCGGAAGCACAGCGTCGGGCCGAGGTGATTGCCCTCGGCGGTGTGGTTGTAGACGACGTCGAGGATCACTTCGATCCCGGCCGCGTGCAGGGCGCGAACCATGCCCTTGAACTCCTGCACTTGATGATTGCCACCACCTGATGCGGAATAGGCCTGATGTGGGGCGAAGAAGCCGATGGTGTTGTAACCCCAATAGTTCGTCATATTTCGCTGAGCCAGGGTCAGGTCCAGGACGAACTGGTGCACCGGCATCAATTCGAGGGCGGTGACGCCCAACGAGACCAGATGTTCGATGACCGTTGGATGGGCGATGCCGGCGTAGGTCCCGCGCAATTCCTCGGGGACACCGGGATGAGTCTTGGTCAGTCCGCGGACGTGCGCCTCGTAGATCAGGGTCCGGTGGTAGGGGGTCCGGGGCGCCCGGTCGAGACCCCAATCGAAGAATGGATTGATGACGACGGACTTCAGGGTGTGCGCAGCCGAATCGCTGCGGTCGGGAACGTCGGTGTCTGAGCGCTGGGCGGTATCCCGGCCGTCGTCCGCACTGTTGAGGGGATAGCTGAACAGCTGCTGACCCCAAGTCAGGTTCCCGTCCAGGGCCTTGGCGTAGGGATCGATGAGCAGTTTCGCCGGGTTGCAGCGCTGTCCTCGGCTGGGGGCGTACGGCCCGTGGACGCGGTAGCCGTAGCGTTGACCCGGGTTGACCCCAGGAAGATAGACGTGGTGGACGAAGGCATCCACGTCCTCCATCGGGATCCGCTGCTCGGCTCCCTGCCGATCGAACAGGCACAGTTCGATCAGCCCCGCGATTTCGCTGAACACCGCGAAGTTCGTGCCGGTGCCGTCGTAGGTTGCGCCGAGGGGATATGCCGTGCCCGGCCAGGATGTCACCGGCAGACAATAACGACGCCCCTCCGCGAACGGGTCGCGAAGGGGCGTCATGTGCCGGGAACTACCGGCGCTCCGGGCTATCCCAACCGAAGTTGCGATGGCCCCGCGATGTCGACTGGCGAGCAAGCTCGCTGTCTAGCATCACGGGCCCGATGTCCGCAGCTACCCGAAGGCCGCCGCGATCAATGGTCCCGGTCGCTCCATCTCATGTCGAAACACATTACGGAGCGTGACCGTCGGGCGAAAAGTCTCGGCGAACCGAGCTTCTCCGTTCCTCTGGTCTGTGCCGGTTGTTCCCTGCAACACGTAAGTTACCCAGGCGTGTACGCGGGGACAAGGTGTTTTTCGAGAAACTCCAGCCACTCCAGTCACACTGGTGACTGTGATAGCTATCCCTCACAGTCGTTACGCTCCGTCCACATGCTGCGTCAACTCGTCCACACGCCAAGGCCTTCCGTCCACACTCGGTGAACACCTTGTCCACAACATTCTTTCTCTCGTTCATCGCGGCGGCGGCGATTCGAGGGTTGAGAGTGCTACCCAGAGCCGGTCGGGCCCAGGCGCGGCCATTCGCTGGCCGGGCAGTGATCCATCACGACGGTGAGTCCGGCCGCCTCGGCCCGGTCGGCCGCGGCGGAGTCGATGACCCCGAGTTGCAGCCAAACCGCGGCGGCACCGATCGCGATCGCCTCGTCGACATCTACGCCGGCCATCTCCGAGCGTCGAAAGATGTCCACCACGTCCACCGGTACGTCGATCTCGCGAAGCGTGCGAACGCCGGGCAGGTCATGGACGGACGCGCCCTGCGGGTTGACCGGAATCACCGTGATGCCGCGATCGAGAAGAAAGCGTGCGACGCCGTACGACGGTCGCCGAGAGTTCGGCGTCAGACCGACGACCGCCCAGACCGGCCGGCGTAGCAGGTGCGCGATCTCGTCGTCGGTTCCACGTGGGGTGTCCATGCCTGACGACGGTACGACCGGTGGCCAAACGATTCCGACGATGCGACTGGGGAATGTCGCATACCCCGCCTATGTTCGTTAACTGTGACCGCCACAGAGTCCTCCGCAACAGCTTCCTCGGCGCCGGCGCGCAAGCCGGTACGTCCGCTGCGGGCCTGGTCCAACGACAAGACCCCGACGACCGGCGCCTTCAGCGTCGAGGCGGACTTCCACCCCGCCGGAGACCAGCCACAGGCCATCGAGGACCTCACTCGGCGGATCAACGCAGGCCAACGCGACGTCGTGCTGCTCGGCGCGACCGGAACCGGCAAGTCGGCCACTGCTGCCTGGTTGATCGAGCAGGTGCAACGACCGACGCTGGTCATCGCGCCGAACAAGACCCTGGCCGCGCAACTGGCCAACGAGTTCCGCGAGCTATTGCCCCGCAACGCGGTCGAGTACTTCGTCTCCTACTACGACTACTACCAGCCCGAGGCCTACGTCCCGCAGACCGACACCTACATCGAGAAGGACAGCTCGGTCAACGACGAGGTCGAGCGGTTACGGCATTCTTCGACGGCGAGCCTGGTGACTCGGCGAGACGTCGTCGTGGTTGCCAGTGTCTCGTGTATCTACGGTCTGGGAACGCCGAAGGAGTACCTCGACCAGAGCGTCCGGCTGCAGCTCGGCGGCAATGTTGACAGAGACTGGCTACTGCACCGCCTGGTCGACATGCAGTACAGCCGCAACGACCTGTCGTTCACCCGTGGGACCTTTCGGGTCCGGGGGGACACCATCGAGGTCATCCCGTCCTACGAGGAACTGGGCGTGCGGATCGAGATGTTCGGCGACGAGATCGAGCGGTTGTACTACCTGCACCCGCTGACCGGGGAGGTCGTGCGTGAGGTAGAGGAAGTGTTCGTGTTTCCGGCCACTCACTACGCGACCGGTCCTGAGCGGATGGAGCAGGCGATCGCCGGCATTGAGGCCGAGCTGGCAGACCGGCTGGCCGAGTTGGACAAACAGGGGAAGTTACTCGAGGCTCAGCGGCTGCGGATGCGCACCACCTACGACATCGAGATGATGCGCCAGGTCGGCTTCTGCTCCGGGATCGAGAACTACTCCCGCCATCTGGACGGACGGGCCGCGGGCAGCCCACCGTCCTGTCTGCTGGACTACTTCCCGGACGATTTTCTCCTCGTCATCGACGAATCCCACGTGACGGTGCCGCAGATCGGCGGCATGTACGAGGGCGATATGAGTCGCAAGCGCACCTTGGTCGATCACGGGTTTCGGCTGCCCTCGGCCATGGACAATCGGCCGCTGCGTTGGGAGGAGTTCGTCGAGCGGATCGGACAGACGGTCTACATGTCGGCCACGCCGAGCGCCTACGAGTTGGGTCGCACGAAGGGTGAGTTCGTCGAGCAGGTGATCCGGCCGACCGGGCTGATCGACCCCGAGGTGGTCGTCAAGCCGACGAAGGGCCAGATCGACGACCTGGTCGCCGAAATCCGGCTTCGTGCCGAACGCGACGAGCGGGTCCTGGTGACCACGCTGACCAAGAAGATGGCCGAGGACCTCACCGACTACCTGCTCGAGCTCGGGATCAGGGTGCGATACCTGCACTCCGAGGTGGACACCCTGCGCCGGGTCGAATTGCTTCGTGAATTGCGCAAGGGCGAATACGACGTTCTGGTCGGCATCAACCTGCTCCGTGAAGGACTCGACCTCCCTGAGGTCTCACTGGTGTCCATCCTCGACGCAGACAAGGAGGGTTTCCTGCGTTCGGAGACCTCACTGATCCAGACCATCGGGCGGGCGGCGCGCAACGTCTCGGGCCAGGTGCACATGTACGCCGACAAGATCACCCCATCGATGGAACGTGCGATCGACGAGACCAACCGTCGCCGCGAAAAGCAGGTCGCCTACAACGTCGAACGGGGCCTGGACCCGCAACCACTACGCAAGAAGATCATCGACATCCTCGACGACATCTACGCCGAGGCAGCCGACACCGAGAAGACGACCGAGCGACTCTACGGCGGGGGGCGGACCCAATCCCGCGGCAAGGCACCGGTTCCGGGGCTGTCCTCACGCAGCAAGGGGGAGCGGGCGCTTGACGCATCCACCCTCCCGGCCGCGGAGCTGGCCGATCTGATCAAACAGCTCGACGATCAGATGTTGGCTGCCGCCCGCGAGCTCCAGTTCGAGCTAGCCGCCCGACTTCGAGATGAGATCGGGGTGCTCAAGAAGGAGCTCCGCCAGATGCAACGGGCCGGTCAGGGCTGAGCGGAGTAGTCCGGCAGCTCCTGGAACGCCC
>JACCUF010000106.1 GCA_013811975.1 Geodermatophilaceae bacterium
GCTTCCTCCATCCCGGCGGCCAGTCCATCGCTGTCACCTCGCGGGAGGGCGTCGCCATCTGGGACTTACAGCCCTCGCACCTCCTCGCCGCCGCTTGCCGCATAGCTGGGCGCAACCTCACCCGGACTGAATGGACCACCTACCTCGGGCATCTCGCCCCGTACAGGAACACCTGCTGAAGAAGCCACCCCTGCGCCGATGACACCTTGGAAGCGGCGCTCGGGCTCACCTGGCTAAGTTGCCAGGAACCGAAGGGACCCAGCTGCCGCTTGGCCCGATCAACGCAGACGTTTACAGCGCTGGTTCGGTACTCTTCTCGGGTCCGAAGGCGCGGCTGTCCTTCATCGTCGGCCCTTCCCGGAGTTGCCGACGTGGGTTAGGCGGGCGACGAGGCGATGCGAGTATTCGAAGCCGACCAAACCGCCGAACGCTGCCCGGCTCCCCCCTCATGACGATTGCGGCTTGGCCTACCCGGCGCCACGCCCTCAACGCAAAGACGTTGGGGGCCCTTGCCGTCGTCGGCGTCGTGATCGCCTTCTCGCTCAGCTCGACCCTCGTGAAGCGGGCTGACTCCTCCGGCGTCCTGCTCGCGTTCTGGAGGATGACCACGGTCAGCGTCGTCTGGAATCTGTACCTCTGGAGCACTGGCCGACGGGTCACCATGCGGCATGTGCGCCAAGCGTTCATACCTGGCGTCTT
Source organism: Geodermatophilaceae bacterium (assembly GCA_013811975.1). GTDB lineage: Bacteria > Actinomycetota > Actinomycetes > Mycobacteriales > Geodermatophilaceae > JACCQS01. The sequence continues at coordinate 700 of JACCUF010000106.1, forward strand.
CTTCGGCCGGGTCTGCCCCCCAGTTCGGTTGATTCCTTGCCTGTGAGGATGCGTCCTCGCTGGAAGGATGATCACCATGCCCAAAGCGTTCCCCATCGAGTTCCGTCGTGACGTGGTCGCGGTCGCCCGCAAGGGCCAGGCGCCGCTGTCCCAGATCGCGAAGACTTCGGGGTCTCCGAGTCGTGTCTGCACCGCTGGCTGAACCTGGCCGACATCGAGGACGGAGTCCGGCCCGGGGTCACCAGCGCCGAGTCCGCCGAGCTGCGTGAGCTGAGAAAGCGCAACCGGGTGCGGTTTCAGGGGGCCTCCGCCTACAGGGCCAGGTCAGGTGAGCAGGGCGGCGGTGGCTGCGTCGGCGGCCGACAGGGGTGGAGCCCGGCAGTTCGTTCACCCAGCCGGGCAGGTGGATCTTGAGGTAGTCGGCTGACGGCTTCCCCGTCATACGGTCGAGCGCATAGATACCCACCTCCGACGAGGACCAGGGAACGTCGATCCCTCGATGCGCTGACTGTGGCCAGCCACAGTGTGATTGGTCGCCAAGCGCGCGATAATGCCGCTGTGCGTCAGACCGTCCTTGTCGTCGACGACCACGCCGAGTTTCGTACGTCGGCGCGGGCGCTGCTCGAAGCGGACGGGTTCGACGTTGTGGGTGAGGCCAGCACCGGGGCCGAAGCGATGCTCGCTGTCAGCAGCCTGAGACCGGACATCGTGCTGCTGGATATCAAGCTCCCTGATCTCGACGGTATCTCGGTCGCTGAATGGGTCGCGACGGTCCCAGACCCGCCGGATGTCGTACTGGTATCCAGCCGCGACGGAGCTGTGTACGGGGTCCGACTGGCACAGGCGCCGGTGTGTGGGTTTCTGGCTAAGAGCGACCTGAGCGGCTCTGCCATGCGCCAGTTACTCGGCTAGAGCTGTGCGGCGGTCCTGGCTCGCACTGTGCGTCGTCGGCATAGCCGGGGGCATCGCCACGGAGGCCTGGGCATATGAGCTTGATCAGCCGCTGCTCTGGCTACCCGATCTCGGCGTGGGCGTTGCGCTGATCATCGCGGGTTCCGCCTCAGCGCCGCGCGCACGGGGGGCGGCATGGCTGTTGGTAGCCGCCGGTTTCGCTTGGTACGCCGGGACGCTCGCTCCGGAAGCAACCTACTGGCATCGTGGCCTGTTGGTGCATCTGATCGTCTCCTTTCCCGGCGCCCGTCCTGCTTCTCGCAGTGGGTGGCTGGTGATCATGGCTGGGTACGCGGTCGCTGTGGCGGGCCCGGTGTGGCGTGACGAATCAGCGAGCATCATTCTCGCGGCCCTTGCACTCGTCCTGTGCGTTGCGGGCCTGCGGCGTGCGTTCCTACGGCGTCAGCGTTCACGGCGGATCGCCTGCGGCGTCGGCGCGGGTCTGGCAGCGGTGCTGATAGCTGGCGCGATAGCCCGCCTGGTCGTATCGGCCGGAGCCGCAGCGCTGCCGTCGTTGCTGGCCTACGAGGCGGCACTGGTCATAGCGGCCAGCTATCTCTGGGTCGGTCTCCGTCCGGTCGCAACGGCCACCGTGACGGACCTGGTCATCGAACTCGGTGAGAACCGATCAACGACGTTGCGTGATGCTTTGGCCGATGTCCTCGGCGACCCGAAGCTGCGGCTCGGGTACTGGCAGGCATCAAGTGCCAGCTACGTCGACGACAGGCGGAGCTCCCTGACGCTGTCCGCTGCGGGCGCTGACCAGGTGATGACGCGAATCGAGCGTGACGGGCAGCCGTTCGCGGCATTGGTGCACGACTCCGCCTTTGCGACGGACTCCACCTTCGCGAAGGCTTTCTCTGCCGCTGACCGATTGACGTCGGTACACGCCGCACTGAACGCCGATATTCAGGCGCGCGCCGCCGACGTCTCGGCATCGCGCCATCGGCTGCAAGTAGCCAGCGACGAGGAGCGGCGACGCCTGGAGCGACGATTGGCCGCGGCTCCGGAGTCACGGTTGATCGAGATGTCCGATGAATTGGGTCGGCTGTCACGACAGGGGAATGCCCATCTGAACAGGGCGGCTGAGCAACTACGACAAACCTTGGTCGAGCTGCGCGAACTGGCGCACGGGCTGTATCCGCGCGACCTGGCCGGCGGCCTGTCCATGGGCCTGGAGGCCCTGGCCCGGCGATGCACGGTTCCGGTCGAGCTGTCGGTGACCAGGGAGCGGGTCGACTCCCAGATCGAGGTGGCCGCCTACTACCTGTGCGCGGAGGCACTCGCCAACGTCGCGAAGCACGCTCAGGCGTCGACCGTCTCAGTAGACGTGGCCGTACGGTCCGGTGTGTTCACCGTCAGAGTGGCCGACAACGGTGTCGGCGGCGCGACGCCGACCGGCGGCACAGGCCTGCTCGGTTTGATCGACCGGGTCGAGTCCATCGGTGGCCAACTTCTTGTCGAGTCCGAACCTGGGGTGGGAACGAAGCTGACCGCCGAGATCCCGCTCGACGGCCAGCCTCGATGATGCACGGCCGATCAGCCGATCTTCTCCCACGGGTGGCTGCCCCACAGCGTCTCGTGGAACACCTGGAACAGCGGCCCCTCGTCCTCCGAGCGAATCGCCGAGAACACGAGCTGCTCGTCCTCGAGGCTCCACTCGGCGCTGAATAAGGCCAGGCCGCTGTCGTCCCCGCATCGGTCGGTGTTGATGACCAGCGTGACCCTGCCGGCCGCGGTGCAGTACACACCCGGATCGTCCGGATGACCTTGCGACGCAATTGTCAGGCTCCCGGTCTGAAAGGTCAGAGTCTATATCCCTGCGTTGTTCCCAGCGTGCTGCTGATCGACTCCTGCGTCAAGGAAGTCCTGCTCCGAGATCTGCATCCGGTACACCCCGTCAGGGAACGTCACGGTGCTCGGCTGCGGAGTCGGTGCCGCCTCGGTCGCCGACCCGCACGCAGCGACCGGCTCCGGTGCGTCCGCTTGTGAGGCCAAGTGGCGGATCTCTTCGATCAGCGCCTTCGTCGCAGCGTCTCGCTCGAGTTCGTCATAGACCGGCTGCGCGGCGCTACGGAAGGC
>JACCUF010000128.1 GCA_013811975.1 Geodermatophilaceae bacterium
GGCCATGGCGATGGGTACGGCCAAGCCGATTGTCGCGCTGAGGGTTCCCGAGGAGTCAATGTCGTTAGCCCCTGTGATCACCCGTACCAGCGACAGCAGGAACAGCAACCCCGCGATCGCCAATAGGACCCTCGGCAGGATCCGGCGCCGTTTCGTTGTCGCCGGCTCACGGTCGGTCCCCACCTGCAACCCCGCGCCCAGCCCTGGGCCGCTCATGCTGAGGTCCTCTCCGGCTGACGCGGCGATTCGCCGCCCGGACTGCCCGCGGTGTTGATCGCATCGTCCGCGGCCAACGCCCTGGCCACCCGTTGCTGCTCGTCCCGAACGCGGTAGCGGCGGACCAACTCGTAGGAGATGACGACTGCCAGGACGATCACGCCCTGCATGATCGTGATGATCTCCGGCGAGACGTCGGCGATGATCTGCAGCGGATTGGCCGCGACCTCGAGGTAGGCGAACAGCAGCGCTCCGAAGGCAACCCCGATCGGGTGGTTGCGACCCAGGAGGGCTACCGCGATCCCGGTGAACCCGAGGCCGCCCGGGAAGGTCAGCCCGTAGGAGTAGGACTCACCGAAGACCAGCGGCAGGCCGACCATGCCGGCCATGCCGCCGGAGAGCAGCATCGAGATGATCACCATCCGTTTGACGTCGATCCCGCTGGCCACCGCAGCCCCCTGGGAGCGTCCGGTGGCCCGCAACCGGAAACCGAAGCGCGTGCGGTTGAGCACGATCCAGTACGCGATACCGGCCAGGATCGCCAGGATGATGAGGCTGTTCACCGGTTCCGTGGACCCGGGGATCAGATCGATTCCCGGCGCCCGCGAACTCTCGGCGATGACCGGGGTCGTGATGTCGTTACCCCGGGCCTCCCCGAACTGGCGGAGCAGGAACGCGACCAGACCGGTGGCGATCGCGTTCAACATGATGGTCGAGATGACCTCGTTGACCCCGCGCTTGACCTTGAGATAACCGGCGATGCCGGCCCACAGTCCGCCAGTGATTCCGGCCACGATGACGGCGAGAACGATGGACAGCGGGAACGGGAGGCTGATGTTTCCGGCGACCATGGCCGCGGCGAAGGCAGCTACCCGGTACTGCCCGTCCACGCCGATGTTGAACAGGTTCATCCGGAAGCCGATGGCCACAGCAAGGGCCGAAAGGTAGTAGATAGTGCCCAGGTTGAGGATCTGGGCGATGCTGCGTGGCCGCAGCCCGACGTCGAGCACGGTCTGCCAGGTGAGCCCGAGCGGGTCGCCGGTGGCAATCAGGATCAGGCTGGTGACCACGATGGAGAAGGTGATGGCCAGCACTGGGGCCGCGAGACTGATCAGCGCAGCACGTACGCGCCCGTTCACCGTGCTGTCTCCGTCCCAGCCGGTGGTTTGCCCTCTGACGGTGTAGCTGAGGATGCTTCTGCGCCGGTCATCGCCGATCCGAGCTGCTGTGGCGTCACTTCGGACGGGTCGAACTCGCCGATCAGCCGACCACGCAGGATCACCATCAATCGATCGGACAGCCCGATCAATTCGTCGAGGTCCGCGCTGATCAGCAGGGTGGCCAGGCCCAGTCGCCGGGCGTTGCGGATGTGGTCCCAGATCGCGGCCTGTGCGCCTACGTCCACCCCACGGGTGGGATGTGAGGCGATCAGCAGGATCGGGCTCCCGCTCATCTCCCGGCCGACGATCAGCTTCTGCTGATTCCCCCCGGACAACGCCGAGGCCAGTACGTCGATGCCTGGGGTACGGACGTCGTACTCCTTGACGATCCTGGTCGTGTCCTGGCGCGCGCCCTGGCGATCTATCCACGGTCCCTTCATGCTGGGCGGCCCCGTGTCGTGCCCGAGGATCCGGTTCTCCCACAACGGCGCCTCGAGCAGCAGCCCGTGCCGATGTCGGTCTTCTGGGATGTAGCCGATCCCGGCCTCCCGACGGCGGGCGGTGGACCAGCGCGTCACGTCACTCTCGCCGAGGGTGATCCGACCGCCGGAGGGCGTACGGATCCCCATGATCGTCTCGACCAGCTCGGCCTGCCCGTTTCCCTCCACACCGGCCAGGCCCAGCACCTCTCCCTCATGGATGTCGAAGGAGATGTCGGAGAGCAGGCGCCGCTGACCGGATCCGGCCAGGTTCAGGTCGGCCACCGTCAGCCGCACGGTCTCGGTGACCGTCGACTCGCGGGTCTCCGGGGTGGGTAATTCGCTGCCGACCATCAGTTCGGCCAGCTGTCGGGCCGAGGTCTGCTTCGGATCGACGGTGGCCACGGTGCTGCCTCGCCGAATCACCGTGATCTCGTCGGCCACCGAGAGCACCTCGTCGAGCTTGTGCGAGATGAAGATGACCGTGAGGCCCTCGCTCTTCAGTTCGCGCAGGTTGTCGAACAGTTCTTCGACCTCCTGGGGGACCAGGACCGCGGTCGGCTCGTCGAGGATGAGGATTCGCGCTCCCCGGTAGAGGACCTTGGCGATCTCGACCCGCTGGCGGTCACCCACGCCGAGGTCCTCGACCAGCACGTCCGGATCGAGGTCGAGTCCATAGGACTCCGACAGCTCCCGGATCCGGTTCCGGGCTGCATCCCCGATCCCGTGCAGCTTCTCTGCGCCCAGGACGACGTTCTCGAGAACAGTCAGGTTGTCGGCGAGCATGAAGTGTTGGAACACCATGCCAACGCCGCGATCGATTGCGTCGAGGGGCGAGGTCAGCACGGCCGGCTTCCCTTCGATCTCGATGGTGCCCTCGTCCGGGCGCTGTACGCCGTACAGGATCTTCATCAGCGTGGACTTACCTGCACCGTTCTCGCCGACGATCGCGTGCACGCGGCCGCGAAGCACGGTGATGTTGACGTCGCTGTTGGCGACCACACCCGGGAAGCGCTTCGTGATCCCGGTGACCCGTACGGCGATCGTCTCGGGGGGGGCCTGACTGACGTCGGTGCTGATCAGACACGCTCCTCAGGTCATATTCGCGGTTCCTGACACGGACGACACGCACGTACAGACGCGCATGCGGCTCAGGAGACACCGAAGCGCAACCGGAGGCAACGAGCAAGGGCCCAGGAGTCGCAACGCGTCTCCTGGGCCCTTGGCGTCACCGCTAGAGCGGGGTCACGGGGTCGTCGGAACCTCGATGTCCCCATCGATGATCTGCTGCTTGAACCCATCGACCTGCTCGACAATGTCATCGATCGCCCCGCCGGTCGTGGAATAACCCACCCCGTCGTTGCTCAGGTCGAAGATCACCTCACCAGATTCGACGTTGTCGTCGACGAACGAGCTCAGGAACTCGAAGACGGCGACATTGAGGTTCTTAAGCATCGAGCTGATGATCACGTCGGCCACGGCCGGGTCAGCCGTCACCGCCTGGTCGGAGTCGACGCCGATGGCGAAGGCCCCGGCCTCCGATGCGGC
>JACCUF010000145.1 GCA_013811975.1 Geodermatophilaceae bacterium
CTCCGGAACCTCGTCGGCTCCCCCATTGTCGCCGTCAGTCACCCGGCGAGCTTAGAGCCCACCCGAGTCCACGCCAGTCCGGTTGACCCTACCAAGGTGATGTGGCCTTACATCTGTTGCGCACTCAGATCTTATTGACCAGTGCGGAGCCGTTGACGCGGAGGCCGCTCGCACCGGGCGGCTCGCTGCCCTGCAGGGCAGTCCATTGCCGCGAGGCGCCAAGTGCACCTTCTCGACAGGGGAAAAGGGTGCACTTGGCCGCTCGCGGCGGACGGCAGTCGACGATTTGCCGGGCCTGGCGACGAGATCGCCGACGGCGCCCAGCCGCTGACCTGCGGGAACGATCAGCCAGGGATGATCTCGAACCGCTGTCGGCCGTGCATGCGATAGATCTGGAAGTCACTGTCCAATGTGAACACCTGCCGCAAGCCTCGCTCCTCGGCAAGGGCAACCCGGGTCGCGTCCGCGAGATCCATCGGCAGGTCCGCGTACTTCGCCATCAGCCGCGAGCTGCGCTCCAGGGCTGACCGTGACAGGTCGGCAAGGTCCAACCGCCCGCTCAGCGTCAGTTTCCACAGGGCATCACGCCCCGGTGCCCCGCCCGCTCTGGACACCAAGTACATCGCCTCGGTGAAAGTTGGCCAGGTTGTCAGCAGAGGTAGCTGCAGGCCGACCAGAACCAGTCGGCACACCTCGTGGTCGGCCTCGTCGGCATCGATCAGACGGCGTCGATGGCTGGCCGGCACCGTCACTGAGGACCGGTTCGAGCAGGCTATCGATGACCTCACTGACATCCCCGTGGCCAGGTTCCCAGTGCTTGGTTTGCTGCATCGCGTCTTCGGGTTGCGTGCAAACGTCACCGCCTACGACGCCTGCTACGTCGCGCTCGCCGAGGCGCTCGACTGGCCCCTCTATACGGTCGATCGCCGCCTTGCTCAAGCCAGCGGCCCACGCTGCACCATGCATCTGGTCACCTACCCGGGCTGACCTGAGTTGAGCGGTCCCAGCTGTGTTCAGTTGCGTTCGAAGGCCAGCCGCAGGCCGTGCAGGGTCAGGTCGGGGTCGTGTTCGTCGATGGTCCTCGACGCGGCGATGACCAGCGGAGCAAGCCCGCCCGTGCCGATCACGCGAGGACGGCCCGGATAGGACTCGGCCAGTTCGTCGATGATCCGGTCGACGAGTCCGTCGACCAGGCCGGCGAATCCGAAGACGACTCCGGACTGGACGGCGGTCACCGTGTTCTTCCCGATCGCGCGGGCCGGTGCGAGAAGTTCCACCATTCGCAGCTGGGCCGCCCGCTCGGTCAGGGCATCGATGCTGATCTCGATCCCGGGAGCAAGAGCCCCACCCAGGAACTCTCCGCCGGGGCCCACGACGTCCAGGCTGGTCGACGTGCCGAAGTCCACGACGATCGCCGGACCGCCGTACCGCTCGTAGGCGGCGAGGCTGTTGACCACCCGATCGGCGCCGACCTCATGTGGGTTGTCGACGTGCAGCGGTACGCCGGTCTTCACGCCGGGCCCGATCACGATCGTCGGGACGTGACCGAAGTGGCGGGCAACCAGCAGGACGATCTCCCGGCGTATCCGCGGCACCGTGGAGCAGGCCACCACACCGGTGACGGACTTCTCGTCGAGCAGCCCACAGATCGTCAGCGCCAGCTCGTCCGAGGTCGCGCGGGGATCGGTGCTCACTCGCCAGGACTCCACGATCTCGGCACGGTCGAACAGGCCCAGCACGGTTTGGGTGTTCCCGACATCGATGGCCAGCAGCATCTACGGAAGCCCGTTCCTAGGCGATGCGCAGATCGAGGGCAAGGTCCAGGACCGGAGCGGAGTGGGTCAACGCGCCCACCGACAAGTAGTCGACGCCAGTCTCGGCGTACTCACGAGCTCGCTCGATCCTCAGCCCGCCGGTAGCCTCGAGCTCGGCCCTACCCCCGACGGCGAGCACGACCTCGCCGAGCAGGTCTGGCGTCATGTTGTCGCACAGCAGGAATGTCGCACCAGCCTCGACAGCCTTGCACGCCATGTCCACAGTGGTCACTTCCACTTGAAGGGTCACGTCCGGGAAGCGTTCGCGTACGCGGTCCATCGCCGCCACGACGCCGCCCGCTGCGAGCACGTGGTTGTCCTTGATCATCGCGACGTCGAAAAGGCCCATCCGCTTGTTCTGTCCCCCGCCGACCCGAAC
>JACCUF010000180.1 GCA_013811975.1 Geodermatophilaceae bacterium
ACAAAGCCGTTGACCCCGGGAAGCATGATGTCCAGAACGATTGCGTCGTAGGGATTTTCCCTGGCCAGCCACAGACCGTCGGTGCCGTCGAGTGCGACGTCCACGGCGAAGCCGTCCGCCTCGAGCCCGTTACGCAGGCCAGCGGCCAACCGCTTCTCGTCCTCGACCACCAACACCCGCATCGGCCGCTCCCGTCGATTGACTCGTTCCGAGGATGGCGCACCTCACCTGAATACCAGCTGAAGCTCGGCGGAATGAGGCCATTGTTGCTGTGGCGGATCACCCGACTCCGTCCTCCGCGCCCAGCCGATCGGCCTCGTCGGCGTGGCCAAGCGCTTCGGCCAGCGCGGTCCGTAGCTGCCACCGGTCATACCGCCACGCCAGCGCCCGGCCGAGCGCGCCGGGGCCGGCGACGACGTCGACATGGTCGGTGTCGCCCTCCGGCCACCACGACACAGCCCGCCCGCCGGTCACCAGTAACCGATCGTGGGTGGCGACCCGGCCGGACAACGACCCGACACCGAGCCGACGCGCCGCGATCGAGGCGCCTGGAGCATCGATCCAGTCGGTGATCGTCGCTGCCGTCGAGGCGACGGTCGCGGTCACCATCTCGGTGGCCAGCGGGAGGTCCAGCAGATCGGCAACCGCTGCAGCGGATCCGGCCGCCGGAACCGGTCTGCTGTCCAGCAAAGGCAGCAGGTACGGCGCATCCAGGACAACGGCGTCGTCCCGGTCGATGGTCACATCAGGCGCCACCCGGATCCGGTGCGGCGGGTCCACGTCGATGCCGTCCAGGGCAACGGCCAGTCGCGGATAGATGTCGGTGAGGACGTCAGCCCGTACCGTGCGGTCGGGCTGTCCGAGTCGGGCGAGTAGTTCGAGCGCGGTCTCTGGATCGGCGATTGCGTCGTCCACCGTGGACAGACAACGGACCAGGCGCAGGATGTCCCGTCCCACGTGGGCGACGTCGAACAGGCCGGCGAGAAGCTCTGCGTCCGGTGCTCGGAGTCGGTCGGGTCTCTGGCCATCGAGTACCGGATGCGTGGACAGCCACCACCGCGTGTAGGAGGTCACCGCGACCACGACCGCGCCGTCGCCCCGTGAATCGCCTCCGGTGGCACCGCTGGCACCGACAGCCACGATGGTGTCGGCGAACACGTCGTCGGGCAGCTCAGCCAAGAGTCGTAGAGCCGCTGGCCAGCGATCAGAACGGACCAGATCGAGATCCCGCACGGCAGTCAGACTGTCCAGAGTCGGGGGCCGCTCACTCGGCGGCAGCCGATCGAAGATCGCGTCGTACCACCGGCTCTCGGCGTCGAGGTCGTGTTCTCCCTCGCCCAGGTCCTCACTCCCGGACCGGAGAATTGCGAAGCCGGCCAGCACCCCGGCTGCCACCAGGGGTTCAGATCCGTACGTCGACACCCAGTTCCGGTCCACGAGTCCCAGCGCCGCCGGGTCGAGGACCGAGGCAAGCGGTGATCCCGGTAGTACCAGCTCACCGGCCGGCGTCCATTCCCCTTCACCGTCGGGAAGTGCGAGGTCGGCCAACCAAGGGTGATCACCGGCCGCGGACTCGGCCGCGCGGACCAGCTCGAGGACGGCTCTAGCAGTCGGGTCCGGATCATCGTCGTCCAGGCTCGCCTCGACGGCCGCCTGGACCTCGGGCGAGGAAAGGATGCTCGGGGCAGAGGCCGAGTTGGCGCCCAACCGCTCCAGGAGACGACGGGCATCGCTTGCACCGAACGCCTCCGGGTCGACGATCCGAAGTCCCAGCGCACCGAGGTCGAGCGCGCCCAGGTCACGGTCGGGCAGCAGCAGACCGCGAGCGCCGTAGGCCATCCGGCCATCGGTCAATGGGATGGGGATGGCGGAAAGCGCATCCCGGTCGTCCGGGGATTCGATGAGCTCCAGGGCGGCGTAGAGAGCCGACCACCAGGTTCCTGGCCGATTGAGGGTGGACACGAGCTCGATGACCGAGGCCAGATCCATCCGCCGGATCCCGAGCGCTGCCAGCACTGAGGCATCGGTGCGGCGAGACCACGAAGCGGGCAGCAAGCCGGTGATCACGTCGGCAAGCGCAGTCACCAGGTCGTCACTGGCGGGGTCCAGTGCGGTAGCCCGGTCCGGGCGAACGCGCTCGACCGACGTCTGGCCGTCCTGGCGCGGGTCTCCGGGGGTCTCAGGTAGCCATTCGAGTCGGCGGAGCTCGTCGATGATCGCCGCCCCGATCGCCGCATCCAGAGCGGCGCCGGCCAGGCCGACTCTCGGCAGCAACCGGAGAACCGCCGGGTCAGCGGGCAGCCCAAGGACGAGATCGCCGAAGACCCGGGCCGCCAGGGCAGTGAGGTGGTCCGTCACCGCCCCGGGAGCGACGTGCCGCCGGT
>JACCUF010000161.1 GCA_013811975.1 Geodermatophilaceae bacterium
ATCGTGTGCACAGCGAAATAGACGGCCAGGTTGGCGATCACTCCGACCACGGCGGCGGTGATCCCGGTCAGCGCTGCGGACAGGTTGTTGTTGCCGCGCAACCGCTCCACGTACGGAGCTCCCAGGAAGATGAACAGGAAACTCGGCAGGAAGGTCACCCAGGTCACGAGCAGGGAGGCCAGCACCGCGGCCGCCCAGGGCTCCAGCCCGCCTGGGTCACGGTAGGCACCGAGGAATGCGACGAACTGCACGACCATGATCAACGGTCCCGGAGTGGTCTCGGCCAGGGCCAGACCACGGACCATTTCTCCGGGCGCCAGCCAGGCATAGGTCTGCACCGCCTGGACGGCGACGTAGGCAAGAACGGCGTAGGCGCCGCCGAAGGTCACCAATGCGGTTCCGGAGAAGAACAAGCCTTGCTCGGTCAGGACGCTGTCGGCGCCGGTCAGGACGGCCACCAAGGCCACCGGCGTGAGCCAGAGGACCAACCCCACCGTGAGTACTCGTGCGGCGCGCCTGCCGGAGGGGCGTTCGGTGTGCAGCGCATCATCCGGAATCAGCGGAGGCGGGCCGTCCGCTGTCTCATGGCCCCCGCTCTGGCTGACGGTGTGCGGGGCAACGCGCCCCAGTCCCCATCCGACCAGTGCCGCCGCTCCGATCACGATCGGGAACGGGACTCCGAACAGGGCCAGGGCGAGGAAGGCCGCCAGGGCCAGCAGCACCAGGGCGGGATGTGCGAGGGCTCGTTTGCCGACCCGAATCACCGCATGGGCCACGATGGCGAGCACCGCCGGCGCCAGCCCGGCGAACAACGCGGTCACGGCGGTCGTCGTGCCGAAGGCCACGTAGATCCCCGAGAGCAGCAGCAGCGCAAGCATTCCGGGGAGCACGAACAGACCGCCCGCGACAATGCCTCCACGGGTGCCGTTCAGCAGCCAGCCGGTGTAGACGGCCAACTGCTGCGCCTCTGGCCCGGGCAGCAGCATGCAGTAGTTCAGTGCGTGCAGGAATCGCTGCTGACCGATCCAGCGCTTCTCGTCGACCAGTGCCCGCTGCATCACCGCGATCTGGCCGGCCGGTCCCCCGAAGGTCTGCAAGGAGATGCTGAACCAGGTCCGCGCCGCCGTGCCGAACGGCACTAGATCGCGTTGTCGGTCTTCCATAGTCCGAGCAGGCCGCGGAAATGCGCGAGGAAGCGCTCGTGCTCGGCCTGCGGGTAGGTCGCTCGTACGGTGTCGACCAGCAGCGCATCGAACTCCGGTGAGCGCACCCATTCCCGCACGATGTCGTCCATGTCGGGCAGCACGCTGGCGCAGAACTCCGTATATCGCTCGGTCTGGAAATAGGTCTCGGACAGGGCCGCGTAGGCGGTCAGCTTCTCGGCGTAGGTGCGGTCGGAGTCGGCGATCTCGAAGTACTTCGCCGTCTCCAGGTCCAGCCGCGGCCGGCGACCGGTCACGGTGCAGAACAGCGACCACTTCAGCAGCGCCGAGATCGCCCAAGGGAAGTAGTAGTGCAGCGAGGTGATCGCGATGTCCGGGCAGGCGTTGGCGTAGTCGATCGGATACACCTCGGTCCCCCGTACCAGAACCTCGCAGGAGTTGAACTCCCAGCGGAAGAAGGCGTTGATCAGTCGGGAGATGGCAAGCACCTCGGCTCCGGTCTCAGCCGTGAGGAAATCGTGCGACACGGCGTACCGGTCATGCATCGGCAATTCGGGCCGGAAATTCATCACCATGGTCTCGGCGCCGACGGTCAGAGAACGCGCGAACACGTCATAGCCTTCGATGGACTCCTGAAGATGCATCAGCATCTCACCGGAGTCGTCATAGGCACGATGCAGTTCATCGCGATTACGCACCCTCGAGACGCCGCGCCAGCCACCGCCGTCGAACGGTTTCATGAACAGCGGGTAGCCCAGCTTCTCGGCGATGGTGTCCAGGTCGAAGGCTCGGTTGTACTTCGCTGCCGTGTAGGCCCATCGCGAGTTGTCGACCGGATGCTTGTATGGCACCAGCACGGTCTGGGGGACCTTCAGCCCGAGCCGAAGCATGGCGCAGTACGCCGAGTGCTTCTCCATGGACTGGAAGGTGAAGGGGCTGTTCAGCAGGTACGTGCCATTGACCAGTGCCGCCTTCTTCAGCCACTCTCGAGGGTGGTAGTACCAGTACGCCAGGCGGTCGATCACCAGGTCGGGGCGGACATCCTGGCGCAGGTCGAACGGCTCGATCGTCAGGCGCTGCACCGAGACGTCGTGGGCGGCGCCGTCGGTGGTACGGATCGGGCCAACCCGGGCAAGGAGTTCTTCGAATGCCCGCGGCCAGTCCTCCTCCGCACCGAGCAACAGGCCGATCAGGTGCTTGGTGTCAAGCTGGCCCACCAACACCCCTCCTTAGT
>JACCUF010000168.1 GCA_013811975.1 Geodermatophilaceae bacterium
CCACCCCTGACCGGCAATGCCTAACAGCTGGAGACCCGACCGTGCGCCGAACTCCCGTCCGCCGGATCGCCACGAGCTTCGTCGCCGCGCTGACGCTGGCCGGCTGTGGCGCCGGGGCCTCGTCATCCGAGGTAGCCGCCGCTGAGCTGGACCCCACGGACTGGTCCTCGGTGCTCGAGGCAGCCCGGGGCCAGACCCTGGACTGGTACATGTACGACGGGGACGAGGCGATCAACGCAGTGGTCCAGGACTACCTCACCCCTCGCCTGGCCGACGAGTTCGGGGTCACCCTGAACGTGGTCGGGCTGACCGACACCGCCGACGCGGTCAACAAAGTGCTCGCCGAGCGGCAGGCCGGGAGGGCGGGCTCTGGCACCGTCGACGCGATCTGGATCAACGGCGCCAACTTCGCCACCGGCCAGCAGGCCGACCTCTGGTACTGCGGCTACCCCGATGCCTTGCCCAACGCGCAGTTCGTCGACTTCGAGGATCCGGCGATCGCATCGGACTTCGGGGTTCCGGTCGAGGGCTGTGAGGCCGCCTGGCAGCGGGCAAACTCTGCCCTGGTTTATGACAGCGCAGTGCTGAGCACGGCCGACGTCGCGTCTCTGAGCGCGCTGTCGGCCTGGGCCCAGGCCAATCCTGGGCGCTTCGCCTACCCCGCGCCTCCGGACTTCACCGGCTCAATGGTCGTACGAACCTTCCTGTACGACCTGCTCGGTGGCCCCGAGGAGCTTGCTGGCGCCTACGACGAGGCGGCCTTTGCTGATGTCGCCGACCAACTCTGGGAACGGCTGAACACGCTGGAGCCGGCGTTGTGGCGCGGTGGGCAGACGTACCCGACGAGCCAGGAAGCGGTCGAGCAGTTGTACGCGACCGGCGAGATCTCGGCGTACTACACCTACGGTCCAGGCACGGTGGCCAACATGGTCGACGACGGGGTGTTCCCCGAAACAACCCGGGAGACGGTGCCCAGCATCGGCAACATCGGGAATGTGAGCTTCCTGGCCATCCCGGACGACTCCCCGGACAAGCCGGCGGCGTTGGTCCTGGCAAACCTGTTGCAGGATCCGGAGACTCAGCTGCGATTCTTCGCCGATGGCGGGATCTATCCGGCGATCGACGTCGCGCGAACCCCGGACGACATCGCGCAACAGTTCGCCGATGTTCCGCTGAATGACTCGATCCTCCCGCTTGCCGACCTCACCGCCAACGTCGCGCCCGAACTCGAGAGCGGGTACGTCGCGGCGATCGACGACGGCTGGACCGCCAACGTGCTGCAGCAGTGAGCCCTGGTGCCCAGACAGATTCACCGGCAAGGCCTCCGCCGATCTACCCGGCTGCCGAGGGCTCTGCGGATCTGCCTGCTGCTGGCACCCGCCTTGCTCGTGGTGCTCGTACTCTTCGGTGGCGGTCTGGCCCAGGCCCTCGCACAGAGCTTCGGCTACCAGCCTTTCCTGCCCGCGCGCCCTTTGGGCCTGGATGCCTACCGCGAACTGTGGGCCGACCCGGCCGTACGCGCCTCGATCGGGTTGACGCTGCGGATCGCCGTTCTGTCCACGACCGCCGCCGCGGTGCTCGGTGTTGCCGCGGCACTGCTGGTGCGTTCGCTGGGCCGGTCCCGGGCGGCCTTTGCCGCACTGCTGCAGGTGACGCTGCCACTGCCACACATCGTCGCGGCACTGGCGATCGGGCTGCTGCTGGCCCAGAGCGGGGAACTGTCGCGGGTCGCTGCCTCGGTCGGGCTGGTCGATGGCCCGGCGCAGTTTCCGGCGTTGACCCAGGACGGGTTCGGCTGGGGAATCATCGCCTCCTACGTGTGGAAGGAGGCACCGTTCGTCGCGGTCCTGGTGCTGGCCGTGCTGACCAAGGGGGTCGCCGACCTCGAGGACGCGGCGCGTGCTCTCGGTGCCGGGACGTGGCAGCGGCTGCGGCACATCGTCATTCCAGCGCTCGCCCCGGCGCTGGGCGCCGCGTCGGTCCTGGTGTTCGCGTTCACGTTCGGGTCGTACGAAGTGCCGTTCCTGCTCGGCCGACCCTTCCCAGCAACCCTTCCCGTGGTGGCCTACCAACAGTTCCGAGACCCCGACCTCGAAGCGCGGCCGTTGGCGATGGCGATCGCGGTCGTCACGGTGCTGCTGGTGGGGCTGTGCGCGCTGGCCTATCTCAGGTTGGCCGACCGGTTGCGGGGCACGGGGCAACGGGGCACGGGACAACGGGAGCCGGGGCAACGGGAGCCGGCGCGATGAGGCGTGCCGTCGGCACGGGGGTCCTGGCGATCGGATTGCTGGTGCCGTTCATCCCGCTCCTGCTCTGGGCGGTGGCCGGGGAGTTCCGCTATCCCGCCGTCGTGCCCGAACTCTCCGGCCGGGGGCTGGGCCTGATCCTCGATCCCGCGGTTCTCGACGCGCTGCTCACGTCCCTGGCCATCGCCGGAGCAGTGGCAGTCCTAGCCGCGCTTATCGGTGTAGGCGCGGGTCGCGCGCTGGGTCTCTACGCTTTTCGCGGCCGACGATTCGTCCAGTTCCTGTTGCTCGCCCCGGCGATCGTGCCCACTCTCGCCGTCACCTTGGGCATCCAGGTCTACTTCATCCGGTACGGGCTGGCCGACTCGGTCGCGGGCGTGGTGCTCGTCCAACTCGTACCGACCGTGCCGTACGTGAGCCTGGTGATGGCCTCCGCCTTCGCGAACTTCGACGTCGACTCCGAGGACGCCGCACGGGTTCTCGGCGCCGGACCGCTGCGGCGGCTGCTGCTGGTCACGTTGCCCGCAATCGGGCCCGGCCTCGTGGTGGCCGCCCTGTTCGCGTTCCTCATCTCGTGGAGTGAGTACATCCTGACTCTGCTGATCGGCGGCGGGGTGGTCCGTACCCTCCCATTGCTGCTCTTCGCCGAGATCGGCTCGTCCGATCTGCCGGCCGCGGCCGCGCTGTCGCTGGTCATTGCGCTGCCACCACTGCTGCTCGTCGCACTCACCTCGCGGTTGCTTACCGGGAGCACACCGGTGGCAGTCGGGATGCGGCGACTGTGAGCCCCGTCGCGGATCCGCCCGGGGGTCGCGGCGTGCGCCAGCCCTCCGAATCGGTCGAACTCAGTGTGGCCGGCTTGCGGGTCGGCTATCAGCGGCGGGCGAATGTGGTCGACGATGTCGACCTCCTGGTGGCGGCCAACACGCTCACCGCGCTGCTCGGCCCCTCCGGTTGCGGCAAGACGACGATGCTCAAGACGGTGGCCGGCCTGATCGCGCCGGAATCAGGCGACATCCGGATCGGCGGCGCGTCGGTGCTCGATCTGCCCGCCGAGCGGCGCCCGGTGGGGCTGGTGTTCCAGAAGCCGCTGCTGTTCGGCCATCTGTCGGTCGGCGACAACGTCAGTTTCGGGTTGCGGATGCGGGGGGTGCCGAAGCCGGCCAGGCGTCTACGCGCGGCCGAGATGCTGGATCTGGTCGGGCTATCCGGTCTGGCCGGGCGCCGAGTGGGGGAACTGTCCGGCGGCCAGGAGCAGCGAGTGGCGCTGGCCCGGGCGCTGGTGCTCGATCCGAAGGTCCTCCTGCTGGACGAACCCTTCTCCCAACTCGACGCCGATCTCCG
>JACCUF010000175.1 GCA_013811975.1 Geodermatophilaceae bacterium
CGGGTACGTCGAGCAGGAGGCGCCGGTGCTCGCCGGGACCATCGCCGACAATCTCCGCCTGGGCGCACCGGAGGCCAGCGACGATGAGCTGTTGCAGGCCCTGGATCTCGTGGGCCTGTCCGAGATCGCGCAGCGGAGTCCGTTCGGACTCGAAGCGCCCGTCGGAGACGAGGGTGTCCTGCTCTCCGGCGGTCAGCGCCAGCGCCTGGCCTGGGCCCGGATGATGCTGACCGATCCGGAGATCATCCTTCTCGACGAGCCCACATCCAGGTCGATTCCCTCACTGAGCAGGTCCTCCGAGACGCCCTGGATCGAATCGCCGTCCACCGAACCGTCCTGGTCGTTGCCCACCGGCTGTCTACGGTCGCCGACTCCGATCGGATCATCGTCCTGGACGCCGGCCGGGTGAGCGCGGTCGGGATGCATCAGGAGTTACTCGAGGGCAGCGGCCTCTACCGAGAGCTGGCCACCCATCAACTGCTCGCTTCAGAGCAGCCCCGCGACAGCTCCTGCGCGATCAGTTGCAACTTCCGGCGCCGCCTACGCCGGTGACAGAATCCCTGCGATCTGCACAGAGACCGGCAACGCCGACCGAGCCGCGCGAGGAGCCAGAACGACCAAATGAGCGCCGTCACGATCACCGCAGCACCGATGTCGGTCGATGAACTCTTGGCGGTGGTGGATGGGGCCACAGTCGAGCTCGCGCCGGACGCACTAGCCACGATCGAGGCCAGTCGTGCGGTGGTCAGCCGCGCCCTGGCATCGGGCAAGCCCATCTACGGGGTGAGCACTCACGTGGGGCACGGCAAGGACGTACGACTGACGCAGGACGAGCTGCGCGGCCAGCAGGAGTTCCTGGTCATGACGCACTCGGGTGGGTTCGGCCCACCGCTGCCAACAGCTCTCGTACGGGCGGCAATCGCCGTTCGGCTCAATGGCATCGCACGCGGGGGGTCGGGTGCCAGCCCGGCTGCGGCGAACGTCCTTGTGGCGATGCTGAACGCCGGCATCCACCCGATCGTGGCCTCTGTCACATCTGTGGGAGCCGCCGACCTCGGGCCGATGGCCGGCATCGCGCAGGTCGCGATCGGTCGCGGCACCGCCGATTACGGCGGCCAGACGTTGACCGGAGGCGAGGCCCTGCACCGTGCGGGCATCGCACCGCTGGTGCTCGAGCCCAAGGACGGAATCGCCCTCATCTCCGCCAACGGAGTATCGATCGGTCACGCCGCCCTGGTCATCGCACGTGCGGCCGAAGTGGCAGCGGCGGCAGACGTCTCCGCCGCCCTGTCGATGGAGGCAACTCACGCCAACACCTCGATCATCCTGGCGGTCGTCGCCGCGGCCAAGCCGTTTCCCGGCCAGATCGAAGCCGCTGCGCACCTGCGAGACATCCTGGCCGGCAGTCATCTGTTGGACTCCTCCGCTGCCCCGTCGGTCCAGGATGCGTTGTCTTTCAGGGTCGTCCCACAGGTGCACGGCGCGTTGCGTGACTACATCGCGTACGCCCGACGCGCCGTCGAGGTCGAGCTGAACTCGGCCAGCGACAACCCGCTGGTGTCAGTTCCCGATCAAGCGATTGTGAGCAACGGCAACTTCCATCCGATGGTGCTCGCCATCGCCTTCGATGCCCTGCGGGTGGCCATCGCGCACGTGGGTCAGCTCAGTGAGCGTCGGATGAGCCACCTGTGGGACGCCTTCTTCACACTGATGTCCGGGGGCGGACCGCCGCCGAACGAGAGCCCGCCGCCGCTGTTCGGCGTGCAGCTTCGCTATCCGGCCGCGGCCTTGTTTCCCGAGCTGAAACAGCTCGCGGCACCGGCCACCCTGGACACCCCATCGGTGGACATGGGCGTGGAGGACCACGGCACCAGCGCGCCATTGAGCGTTCGCAAGACCGAAGAAGCATTGGGACTCTTGGACGACCTGCTGGTGATCGAGCTGTTGCTGGCTCGTGATGTCCTGTCCATGATGCTGGCCAGGCCTGCGCTGGGCAGTGGCACAGCCCATGCCTTGCAGGCGGTCGAGGAGGCAATCGCGTCCTGCGAACCGTCCCCAGCCGCCGTCCATCAGGCCGTACGAGCCACGACGCTCGACCGCTCCGGACGGGCTGGGGATGCCCGCCCCGTACGTGACCGGGCGGCGACGACTACCTGCTCAAGCGGGCGCCGGACATACTGAGGGCGGGATCGCACTAGACGAGCAAAGGAGCTCCAGGAGTGCAGTTGATGCCCTCGGCCCATGTCGACACCTTCGCGCGGGACAACCTGCCGCCGGCCGATCAGTGGCCGGCGTTGCTCTACGAGCTCCCTGAACTGGACTACCCCGACCAGCTGAACGCGGCCAGCGCGCTGCTCGACCGCGGCCTGGCTGCCGGCGGAGCCGACCGGCCGTGCCTGCGCGCGCCGGACGGTACGAGTTGGACCTACGGCCAGGTCGTGGCCCGTTGCGCCCAGGTGGCACATGTCCTGTCCGACGATCTCGGCGTGGTTCCCGGCAACCGGGTCCTGCTCCGCGGGCCGAACAATCCCTGGCTGGTGGTCAGCTGGCTCGCCGCACTGCAGGCCGGCGCAGTGGTGGTCAGCACGATGTCGCTGCTCCGCTCGGGGGAACTGGCCGTCGTCGGGGAGATCTCTGCCGCGCAGTTCGCGATCTGCGACCACCGCTTCGTCGAGGAACTCGACGCAGCTGCGCTGCCCGGCCTCGTGAGGCTCACGTACGGAAGTGCGGCGAGCGACGACCTGACCGTGCGGGTCGCCGACAAGCCGATCACCTACGACGCCGTACTCACTTCTGCCGATGACGTGGCCATGCTGGCCTTCACCTCCGGCACCACCGGCCGGCCCAAGGCGACCATGCACCTGCATCGGGACCTGCTGGCCACCTGCGACACCTTCGGCAGGCATGTCCTCAAGGCGGTGTCCTCGGACGTTTTCACCGGTACACCGCCGCTGGCGTTCACCTACGGGCTCGGCGCGATCGTGCTATTCCCGCTGTCGGTCGGGGCGGCGACCCTGTTGGTCGAGCGGGCCAGTCCGGACGAGCTCGCCGGGCACATCTCGGCGAACGGCGTGACTGTGCTGTTCACCGCCCCGACCGCCTACCGTGCGCTGGCCGCGATGTCCGACCCCACGCCGCTGGTCGGACTTCGCCGATGCGTGTCTGCCGGTGAGACCCTGCCCAAGGTCGTCTTCGACGCCTTCGAGGCCGCGACCGGACTGAAGATCATCGACGGCATCGGCTCCAGCGAGATGCTGCACATCTTCATCGCCAGTGCGGATGAGGACATCCGGCCGGGATCCACTGGTCTGGCCGTTCCCGGGTATGTCGGCGCTGTCCTCGACGACGACGGCAACGAAGTCGGAGTCGGCGAGCTCGGTCGACTGGCGGTCAAGGGCCCGACCGGCTGCCGGTACCTGGCCGACGACCGACAGGCCATCTACGTGCAGAACGGCTGGAACATGACCGGCGACACCTACACCCGAGATGCTGACGGGTACTTCTGGTACCAGGCCCGTTCCGACGACATGATCATCTCCTCCGGTTACAACATCGCCGGGCCCGAGGTGGAAGCCGCCCTGATCGGGCACCCCGACGTCCTCGAGTGCGGCGTGGTCGGGTTGCCCGACGCCGAACGCAACATGCTGGTCACCGCCTACGTCGTGCTCCGCGACGGAGTGGCCGGGGGCCCTGACAAGGCCAAGGAGCTCCAGGACCACGCCAAGGCGACGATTGCGCCGTACAAGTACCCGCGCCGGATCGAGTTCGTAGCCGAACTCCCGCGCACCAACACCGGCAAGCTGCAGCGGTTCCGGCTGCGATCGACCGACGGCGCTGCGGACGATGCCGCAGTCGGCACCGCAGTCGAGACGCCTTGAGCCGCATGAAGACTGCTGTCATCGGCGGTGGGCCGGGCGGGCTGTACTTTGCCGCCCTCGCCAAGCAGCTCGATCCCACCCATGAGATCACGGTGTGGGAGCGCAACGCGCACGACGACACGTTCGGTTTCGGCGTGGTGTTCTCCGACGAGACGTTGGGCGGGATCGAGCACGCGGACCCGACCGTGTTCACCGCGATGCAGCGCGACTTCGCCCGTTGGGACGACATCGACGTGCACTTCGCCGGGCAGACATTCACCTCCGGCGGGCACAGTTTCGCCGCACTCGCCCGGGTCCGGCTGCTACAGATCCTGCAGGAGCGCTGCGCGGACCTCGGAGTTGTGACGCACTTCCGCACCGCTGCGCCATCGCTGGACGAGCTCGCGGCGACCCACGACCTGGTGGTGGCCAGCGATGGTCTGAACTCCCCCGTCCGGACGCGGTACTCCGAGGAGTTCGGCACGACCCTGGATGTACGACGCTGCAAGTACATGTGGCTGGGCACAGACCTGGTCTTCGAGGCGTTCAAGTTCTACATCGAGCAGACGCCCTACGGCGTTATGCAGATTCACGGTTATCCCTACGGCGCAGCGGGTTCCACGTTCATTGTCGAGATGGCCGACGATGTCTGGAGGGCCGCTGGGTTCGACGCGGTCGATGCCAGCGCACTCGCGCCGGGCCAGAACGACGAGGCAGCCATCGCGACGGTGACCGAGCTGTTCGCTGACGTCCTGCGTGGACACAAGGTTGTCGGCAACGGCTCGAAGTGGATCAGCTTCACCACCGTACGGAATGCGAGGTGGCGGAAGGACAACATCGTGCTGATCGGGGACGCTGCGCACACCGCGCACTTCTCGATCGGCTCCGGGACCAAGCTCGCCATGGAGGACGCCCTGGCCCTGGCGGCCTGCCTGCACGAGGAGGGCTCGGTCGATGCCGGGCTGACCGCGTACGAGGCTGAACGCCGCCCAGTCGTCCAGTCCACGCAACGAGCCGCACAAGCCAGCCTGGAATGGTTCGAGAACCTCGGTCAGTACACCCACCAGGATCCGGCGCTGTTCGCCTTCAACATCCTCACCCGCAGCCGCCGAGTGACGCACGGCAACCTACGGGTGCGAGATCCCCAGTTCGTCGAGGAGATGGACCGTGCGTACGCGCGAGACATCGGCGCGGCAGATGTCCGACCGCCGATGTTCCAGCCGTTCACGCTGCGCGGATTGACCCTGCACAACCGGGTCGTCGTCTCACCGATGGACATGTACCTCTCGATCGACGGCGTCCCGTCCGACTTCCACCTGCTGCACCTCGGGGGCAAAGCGCTCGGGGGCGCTGGGCTGGTAATGACCGAGATGGTCTGCGTCAGCGACACCGGCCGGATCACGTTGGGGTGCACCGGGATGTATGCCACTGCCCATGAGCTGGCGTGGAGGCGAATCGTCGCCAGCGTGCACGAGCAGTCGAGCGCGGCGATCGGGATCCAACTAGGGCACTCCGGGCGCAAGGGGTCCACCCGGCTGATGTGGGATGGCATCGACCAGCCGTTAGTCGAGATCGAGGCCAACTGGCCGCTGGTGGCACCGTCGGCACTGCCGTACCAGGCTGGGGTGAACCAGATTCCGCGTGAGTTGACTGTCGAGGAGATGGGCGAGATCCGCGATCAGTTCGTTGCTGCCGCGGCCTCGGCGGACCGGGCCGGGTTCGACCTGCTCGAACTGCACTGCGCCCATGGGTATCTGTTGAGCTCGTTCATCTCTCCGATCACCAATCAGCGAACCGACTCCTACGGCGGATCGCTGGCCAACCGGTTGCGGTATCCGCTCGAGGTCTTCGCCGCGATCCGGGAGGTGTGGCCGGTGGACAAGCCGATGAGCGTGCGGATCTCGGCCACTGACTGGATCGAGGGCGGGATCACGGGTGCGGACTCCGTACAGATCGCGCAGGCCTTCGCAGACGCAGGAGCCGATGCGATCGACGTGTCGACCGGGCAGATCGCGCCGGAAGAGAAGCCGGACTTCGGACGCTCGTACCAGACGCCCTTCGCCGACGCGATCCGCAACAAGGTCGGCATCGCGACGATCGCGGTGGGTGTCATCTCCTCCTGGGACGACGTCAACTCGCTGCTGCTCGCCGGGCGGGCCGATCTGTGTGCCGTGGGCCGGGCGCATCTGTATGACCCGAACTGGACGTTGCACGCGGCGATCGAACAGGACTACGACGGGCCCGGTGCGCCGTGGCCGCTGCCGTGGAAGGCCGGGGCGCGGGCGCCGCAGACCGGCCGCACCGATGGCCCGAAGCCCCGACTGCAGTTGGCTCGCGAAGGCGCCCCGGCAACTGGCCATGCCCGCTGGCGCCCGGGCGGCGACAATCCTCCATCCGAGTGAAGGCCGCCCTCTACCAATAGGTTCGATTCAGGGCGCCCTTCACTCGGCGGAACGAGGGGGGCGCGGCGATACGTGTGGAGCCGCAGAGCACGAGGCGCCAGCCGGGTGCTGGTTAGGCTTCGACACGTGACCACGTTGCTGCCCGAGGGCTTCGTCGAGCCCGGCCGCGGCGCCGGCCTGCTCGACGTGCTGCGGCGGCGGTACCTGGCAAAGCTGCTGGTCCGCAAGGAACTGCGAGTCCGCTATCAGGGCTCGGTCCTGGGCCTGCTGTGGTCCTATCTCAAGCCGGCCGTCCAGTTCGTCGTCTTCTACTTCGCCATCGGCATCTTCCTCGGGCTGAGCCGCAACATCGATGACTTCGCCGTGTACCTGTTCTCGGGCATCGTCGCGATCAACTACTTCAGTGAGGCGTTCGGCAACG
>JACCUF010000184.1 GCA_013811975.1 Geodermatophilaceae bacterium
CGGTCGACGATCATCCCGGACATGCTCGGCCACACCATTGCCGTGCATGACGGGCGCAAGCATGTCCCGGTCTTCGTGACCGAGGCGATGGTCGGCCACAAGCTGGGCGAGTTCGCTCCCACCCGGACCTTCCGCGGTCACATCCGCGACGACCGCCGTGCACGGCGAGTCTGAGGCGGCGACCATGACGACTCCAGGCACCGAGGGTGTGACGACCACCAAGGCGACCGCCCGTTTCGTGCGCGTGACGCCGATGAAGGCCCGCCGGGTGGTGGACCTGATCCGTTTCCAGCCGGCCGGTGATGCGCTGGCCATGCTGCGCTTCGCACCGCAGGCGGCCAGCGAGCCGGTCGCCAAGGTGTTGGCCAGCGCGATGGCCAACGCCGAGCACAACCTCAAGGTAGAGCCGGACTCGCTGGTGATCAGCGGGGCCTACGTCGACGGAGGCCCGACGCTGAAGCGCTTCCGACCGCGAGCCCGTGGCCGCGCGTTCCGGATCAACAAGCGGACCAGCCACATCACGATTGAAGTCAGTTCCATCGCCACCGAAGAGGTCTCTCGTCGTGGCCGCCGCAACTCGGGGACCGGCAAGTCCGCCACCAGCACCGGTAGTACGAAGGGGAGGACCCGCTAGTGGGTCAGAAGGTCAACCCACACGGGTTCCGGCTGGGCATCACCACCGAGTACAAGTCGCGGTGGTTTGCCGACAAGCTGTACAAGGACTACGTCAGGGAAGACGTGGCCATCCGTAAGCTCATGTCCACGGGCATGGAGCGCGCGGGGATCTCCCGCGTCGACATCGAGCGCACCCGCGATCGGGTCCGCGTCGACATCCACACCGCCCGGCCGGGCATCGTCATCGGCCGCCGTGGTGCCGAGGCTGATCGGATCCGTGGTGAACTCGAGAAGCTGACCGGTAAGCAGGTCCAGCTGAACATCCTCGAGGTCAAGAACCCCGAGTCCGATGCCCAACTGGTCGCCCAGGGAGTCGCCGAGCAGCTGTCCAGCCGGGTCAGCTTCCGCCGCGCCATGCGCAAGGCGATGCAGTCCGCGCTGAAGAGCCCGAACGTCAAGGGCATCCGAGTGCAGTGCTCCGGTCGCCTCGGCGGTGCGGAGATGTCTCGCTCGGAGTTCTACCGCGAGGGCCGGGTGCCGCTGCACACGCTGCGGGCCAACATCGACTACGGCCTGTACGAGGCCAAGACGACCTTCGGTCGGATCGGCGTCAAGGTCTGGATCTACAAGGGTGACGTCAGCGGATCCCGCGCTGAGCGTGACGCCGCCGAGGCCGCCGCGATCCGTGGCCAGCGTCGTGACCGTCCGGTGCGCCCGCGTCGTTCAGGTTCGACCGGGACCACGGCCGCTGGGACCGAGGCAGGCCGCGCCGCCGCCGGTGGTGACCCGGCGGAGGACAGCCCCGACGAGACCACCGCCACCGACTCCGTCGCCGAGGTGCTCGACGATCAGGCCGTTGCGACGGTGGATTCGGCGGCCACCGAATCGGCCACGGCCGAGGTCGCGACCGAGGCGCAAGCTGCCGAACCTGCCGCGGCCGAGGCTGCTGCCGCGACCGAGACCCCAGCCGCCGAACCGGCGACGACGGAATTGGCCGCGGAGCCGAGCGTCGACATCGACTCCAAACGCGATGCTGGCGAAATCGAGGCTGCACCGGCGAAGGCGGCTGCCCCGGACAAGGCGGCTGCCCCGGACAAGGCTGCTGCCCCGGCCAAGGCTGCCACCCCGAAGCCCCCCGGACCACGGCCTGCCGCTCCCAAGGCGCCGGCTGCGGCTACCTCGAATGCCCAGCCTGAGCCACCATCGGACAGCGCAGAGAAGACGGAGGGCTGATCCATGTTGATTCCCCGCAGGGTCAAGCACCGCAAGCAGCACCACCCAAGCCGTACGGGTTCGGCTTCCGGCGGTACCAGCGTCAACTTCGGTGAGTTCGGCATCCAGGCGCTCGAGTCGTCCTACGTGACGAACCGGCAGATCGAGTCCGCCCGAATCGCGATGACCCGGCACATCAAGCGTGGTGGGAAGGTCTGGATCACGATTTACCCGGACCGTCCGCTGACCAAGAAGCCGGCCGAGACCCGGATGGGTTCCGGTAAGGGCTCGCCAGAGTGGTGGGTGGCCAACGTCAAGCGCGGACGGGTGATGTTCGAGCTTGCCGGCGTACCCG
>JACCUF010000190.1 GCA_013811975.1 Geodermatophilaceae bacterium
GCCAACGCGCTCGCCGGACGACCTCGCTCGAAGGCTTCGGGCATCAGCGTGTCAGCCAAGCTCGCGAGCACCGCACCCCCGGCGAAGGCCAGCGCGAACCCGAGAGCGGTCTCGTCTACTCCGTTCAGCGCCCCGTAGCCCACCACGACGGCGATCGTCAGCAGTAGGGCGGCCACAGACCAGACGCCGATGGCAAAGCGGGGTGACCGATCTGCGCTGCGCATCGCGATGGCGCCGACCATCGCTTCAGGGAAGTTGCTCGCGAAGATAGCGAAGAGCAAGGCGAGGCTCCCGGCAGTGATTCCGGCATCGGCACTGGCGATCAGCGAAACACCCAACGCCGTGTTCTCCGGCACGCCATCGAGGGTCACCGCGGCCAACAAAGCGAAGCCGACCGCCGAGCCAGCGGGTCCGCCCGGGCGGCTTTCATCGGCCGCCTGCGCCACCTTCTCGCTCTGGTCGGCCTGCGCGCCCGCCATCGAGTCAGCTGCCTGATCTGGCGCCGGTACCTCACTGGCGTCCCCGGCACCCGCCGCCACCCGGCTGTCCAACCAAGCGTTGATCACCACGAAGGTCGCCGCCCCGACAAACAGGCCGCCGGCAGCGGGCAGCACGCCAGCGAGTTCCACCGCTTCGGGAAAGAGCTCGAAGGCCAAGGCGCTGATGAGTGTTCCGCTGGCGAAGGCGAGGAACACGCCAGTCACCCAACGCGGTGGACGCCAGTACGAGCCGAGGACTCCACCGAGCACCAAAGCGCTCGATCCAATGATTCCGACCAGCAAGGCGCTCAGCACGCGGGCAGCCTACTCACGGTCGGGACGACAGGATTTGGAACCTGCGACCCTTGAAGCCCCAGACCTGAGCGCAACGTCCACGGGTGTCCGTCCTGGTCCGTCACTCTCGGGCCGTTGCTACCTTGACTGCTACCCGGGCGGCCACAGTGGACGGTCGAACGGCTCACCGATCACGTACCCGGCGCTCACGGGGCGGAGGCAGGGCCACCGCGGGTCAGGTTGACTCTGCCGCTTGCTTGGGCGGACATCGGCTGTCCCCGTAGGAGCAGAACACGCAGCAGTCACCCTGGTTCGGCCGGAGTGTCTCGTCGCAGCCGGTGCACCGGTAAAAGTGTTGGCAGGCAGCTTCGGGCATCTCTTCCCGTGCCTGCTTGCCGCACAACGGGCAGGTGATGACCGACTCCAAAATGAGCATCTGCTCAGCGTAGGACGAGGACTGTGACTCAGTAAGTGATCCTTCACGGGCGCCCGCTCGCCGACCGGCCCGCGTCCGCGTTCCAATGGTGAGGTCCCGTTGCTACATCTACTGCTACCTGACCGCCGGAACGGCTCCGCTCCGACGGCCCTCATAAGCTCCGACCTGGCCGTTCTCTGTCGGGACGACAGGATTTGAACCTGCGACCCCTTGACCCCCAGTCAAGTGCGCTACCAAGCTGCGCCACGTCCCGTGCGGCGACGACTCAAGGACAGCTGGGTGTCCCGGGGGTCGTCGGAGCGGGCACCAGATTACCGCACCCTGAATGCGCGTCGACCTCCAGCCAGCAGGCAGGAGAGCGTGCCGTGGGTGATTGCTGGTCAATCACCACGGCGGCCCGAGCTGCGATCGGACTTGTCCTTGACCCGGACGCTGACCTCGATCGGCGAACCGGCGAAGCCGAAGTCCTCGCGGAGTTTGCGTTCCAGGAATCGCCGGTAGCCCGCCTCCAGGAAACCGGTCGTGAAGACCAGGAAGCGCGGCGGGCGGATGTCGGCCTGCGTCGCGTACCGGATCTTGGGCGCCTTGCCCCCTCGCGGCGGAGGCGGCGTACGGTCCACGGTCGTCCGAAGCCATTGGTTCAGCGTCGCGGTCGGGACCCGCTTCTCCCAGGACGCGAGCGCGGCCTCCAACGCCGGCGCGATCCGGTTGACACCGCGACCGGTCAGTGCGGACAGATTCACCCGCGTGGCCCAGGTGACCCGGGCGAGTTCGCGATCGACCTCGCGCTCCAGGTCGTACCGGCGATCCTCGTCAACGGCATCCCACTTGTTCATGGCCAGTACGAGCGCCCGCCCGGACTCCACGACCGCTGCGATGACCCGCTGGTCCTGCTCGGTGATCGAATCGCTGGCATCGATCAGAACGAGGGCGACCTCGGCGGCATCGATCGCGGCCTCGGTACGCAACGACGCGTAGTACTCGGTCCCGCTGGCATGGGCGACCCGGCGCCGCAGACCGGCGGTGTCGACGAACCGCCACTCCTGACCGTCCAGTTCGACCAGGCTGTCGACCGGGTCCACCGTCGTACCGGCCACCGAATCGACCACAGCCCGGTCCTCACCGACGAGCCGGTTCAGCAGGCTGGACTTGCCCACGTTCGGGCGGCCCACCAGCGCCACCCGACGCGGACCCACCACCTCGTCACGTTCGCGCGGGGCGTGCGGAAGGGCGTCGAGGATCAGGTCGAGCAAGTCACCGCTGCCCCTGCCATGTAGCGCGCTGACCGGGATCGGTTCACCCAGACCCAAGCTCCACAACTCCCCCACGGCGGGCTCGGTTCGTTCGTCGTCCACCTTGTTGGCGATCAGCAGCACCGGCCGGTCGCTGCGTCGCAATACCCGGGCCGCGGCGAGATCGGTCTCGGTTGGTCCAACTGTGGTATCCACCACCAGGATCACCACATCTGAGGTCTTCATCGCACGCTCGGCCTGCTCGGCGATCCGAAGTGCGCGGCCGCTGGCCTTCGGTTCCCAGCCACCGGTGTCGATCACGGTGAATTCCCGACCCGACCAGAGCGCTTCGTAGCTGACCCGGTCGCGGGTCACGCCCGGGGTGTCTTGTACGACCGCCGCGCGGCGTCCCAGGATCCGGTTGACCAGAGTCGACTTCCCGACGTTGGGCCGTCCCACCACCGCAACTGTCGGCAATGGCCCAGCCACATCCGACTCCGCCACTTGCGGTGGCTGCTCGCTCATCATCGGCCCTCGCCTGTTCGAGTCAAGGACGCCTTGTGCCAGTAGGTTCTATACAAGGCGTCCTTCACACGAATCGGGCCCGGGCTGTCACGGCGGTCAGAATCGCCTCGACGACGTCATCACGGCTCAGGTCGGTGCTGTCGACCACGACCGCATCCGCGGCCGGCCGTAGCGGGCTTTCCGACCGGCTGGAGTCGGACTCGTCGCGGGCACGCATGCTCTCGGCCAGCGCTGCGATCTCGTCAGGCTCGATGATCCCGAGTTGCTGGGCTCGTCTCGCGGCTCGGGCCGACGGCGCGGCGGTGAGATAGATCTTGAGCCGGGCGACGGGGAATACCACTGTCCCGATGTCGCGCCCTTCCACCACCACCATGGTCGTCCCCTCGGCAAGCTCTCGCTGGGCCTGAACGAGGCGACGCCGGACCGCTGGGATCGCGGAGACCGCGCTGACCGCGGCCGTCACCTCAGGCGAACGGATCGCCTGCGTCACGTCCTGGCCGTCAGCACTGACGTTGTCGATCTCCGGATCGGCGTCGATCTCGATGATCAGGCCCTCGGCCCGGTGCACCACCGCATCGACGTCGGCGGGTTCGATGCCGTCGGCCAGCACGGCCAGGGTCAGCGCGCGGTACATCGCACCGGTATCGAGGTAGCCGGCGCCCAACCGCCGCGCAACCTCCCGGGCTACCGAGGATTTCCCGGTGCCGGACGGTCCGTCGATCGCGATGACCCGCGCTTCGCTACCCGGTCCCTGGCGGGTCACAGCCCGACCAGCTTGATCAGCTCGGCGATCTCGTGCGGCGTGAGCTTGCGAACCGCTCCCGGTTTTGTACGGCCGAGGCGCACCGGCCCGATCTGGGTGCGTACCAGCCGGGTCACCGGATGACCGGTGGCCGCCAGAAGTCGGCGTACCAGCCGATTGCGCCCCTCGTGCAGGACGATTTCGACCAGTGCCTGACCGGCCGCGACGTCGACCAGTTTGAACGCGTCGACTCTGGCCATGCCGTCATCCAGTTCGATCCCGGCCTTGAGCTTACGGCCGAGGTCACGCGAGATCGCACCGGACACCTGCGCCAGATAGGTCTTGGGAACCTCGTATGAGGGGTGGGCCAGACGATGGCCGAGCGGCCCGTCGTTGGTCAACAACAGCAGACCCTCGGTGTCGATGTCGAGCCGCCCGACGTGAAAGACCGCCTCACCACGTTCGGCGATCAGGTCACCGACGGTGCGCCGCCCGCGGTCGTCGGACATGGCCGAGAGCACGCCCTCCGGCTTGTTCATCGCCAGGTGGATGAGGTCGGAGCGGGTGATCACCACGCTCCCGTCGACCGCGATCCGATCAGTCTGCGTGTCGACCCGGCGACCCTGCTCGCGCACCTGCTCGCCGTTGACGCTCACCCGTCCTTGGGCGATGAGTTCCTCGCTGGCCCGTCGCGATCCGATTCCCGCGCGGGCGAGCACCTTCTGCAGCCGTTCCCCGGTCTGGTCGCCCGCGGGGACCTTCATGAGCGGGTGGCCTTCGTGAGGATCGCAGCGAGCGCCAGCGAGTGAGGACCGGAGCGGTCGCCCGCGGGGCAATTGGCCATCATGGGTTGGAGTCCTCGGACAGGACCGACTCGACATCCGGCAGTAGCGGTGCGAGATCGGGTAGCTCGCTGACGCTGGACAGCCCCAGCTTCTCCAGGAACAGCTCGGTGGTGACGTAGAGCCCGCCACCGGTCTGCGGGTCGGAACCCTCCTCGGCCACCAAACCGCGGCTGAGCAGCGTGCGGATCACCCCGTCGACGCTGACCCCGCGGATCGCCGAGATGCGGGATCGGGTGACCGGTTGGCGGTAGGCGACGACGGCCAGGGTCTCCAGGGCGGCTTGGGTCAGTCGCGCCCGTTGCCCCTCGGTGACGTAGCGCTCGACGTGCTCTGCGTACTCCTCACGGGTGTACAGCCGCCAGCCCTCGCCGGCTGGGCGGAGGGTGAAACCACGGTGCTGTCGCTCGTACTCCGATGCCAGGGCATGAAGTTGCTCGGTGACGATGACTTCTTCCACGTCGAGCAGCTCGGCGAGGGTGGCCGCCGGCACCGGGGTGTCCACCACGAAGAGAATGGCTTCGACGGCGCCGCGCAGGTGCTCGTCGATCGCGGCGGTCATGGGAGTCCTTTGCGGCTTCGTGCGGTTCAGGCGGGTCGGGGTTGCCGCCCATCATCGCCTACGACCTGCGCCTGCGTCGCATCTGGACCGTCCGGCTGCTCCTGGTCGTCCCAAACTTGGCCCGCCTCGGGATCAGCGTCCTCCTTCGCCGCGGTCCAGCGCACGTGCAGTTCACCGAGTGCGGTGAGCTGTTCCAGGGACACCGATCCGCGGGTGTGCAGGTCCAGCAGGGCCAGGAACCGGGCGACGACCTCGAGCGTCGTCGAGCAGTCCGAGGTCAGGGAGCGGAAGCTCGTCGTCGCACCCCCGGCTAGCCGCTGTCGCAGAATTCCGGCGTGCTCGCGGACACTGACCCTGGGTACGTGCAGATGTGATGTGGACACCTCCACCGGCACCTGCGGCTGTACTGCCTTGGCGGCCAGCGCGGCGAAGGCCTCAACACCGACACCGAGCAGGACGTCTGGAAGTGCCCCGGCAAAGCGCGGTTCCAGGCTGACCTCGCGCGAGAAACGACGGGACTGGTCCAGCTCGTGCGCGCGCAGGAAATCCGCGGCCTCTCGGAATGCGCGATATGCCAGCAGCCGGGCAAAGAGCAGGTCCCGAGCTTCCAATGCGGCCAGGTCATCCTCGTCCTCGACATCGGCTGAGGGCAGCAACCTGGCGGCTTTGAGATCCAACAGGGTCGCTGCGACGACGACGAACTCGGTGGCCTGGCCAAGATCCAGGCTGTCTCCGGCGGCCTCGATGTAGTTGATGAATTCGTCGGTCACCTGGGACAGCGCGATCTCGGTGACGTCGAGCTTGTGCTTGCTGATCAAGCTCAGCAGCAGGTCAAAGGGACCCTCGAAGTTGGTCAGCGTGACATGGAATCGTCCGTCCCCGGGCGCGACACCGATGTCGGAAGCAGTGCCGCTCCCACCGGCCTCGTCCATGACCGGCGACCCTAGTCCGCAGCGTCACGGGCGGCCGAGACCGCTCAGCCGGCGGCCACGACCTCTTTGGCCAGGTTTCGGTAGGCGTTGGCGCCCTGGGACTGTGGTGCCCACGAGATGATCGGCACGCCGGCGACGGTGGTTTCCGGGAACCGGACCGTACGGGCGATCACAGTCTGGAACACGGTGTCCCCGAAGGCCTCCACCACGCGGGTGAAGACTTCCTTGGCGTGCAGTGTGCGGGCGTCATACATCGTGGCCAGGATGCCGGTGATGGACAGCTCGGGGTTGAGCCGCTCGGTGATCTTGTCAATCGTGTCCACGAGCAGGGCCACTCCGCGCAGGCTGAAGTACTCACATTCCAGCGGGATTATCACGCCCTGTGCGGCGGTGAGCGCGTTGACCGTGAGCAGCCCCAGAGATGGCTGGCAGTCGATGATGATGTAGTCGTACTCGTCAAGGACCGGCCGTAGCGCGCGCTTGAGCACCTGCTCTCGGGCTACTTCGCTGACCAATTGGACCTCGGCGGCGGACAGGTCGATGTTGCTGGGGACCAGGTCCAGGCCGTCCACCTTGGTCTTCAGCCGTACGTCGGCGATGCCGACGTCGCGCTCCATCAGCACGTTGTAGATGCTGCGGTCCAGGTCGTGTGCGGGTACGCCGAGCCCGACCGAGAGGGCTCCTTGGGGGTCGAAATCCAGGAGCAGGACCTTGCGCCCGAACTCGACCAGCGCCGCCCCCAGATTGATGGTCGAGGTGGTCTTGCCCACGCCACCCTTCTGGTTGCACATCGCGATCACCTTCGCTGGACCATGTCGAGCAAGGACCGGTGGTGTGGGAAGTGGGCGTTGTCTGGCCTTGGCCGGATCGCCGCGGGTGACTGAGCGGCTGGGCAACGGGCTGGCCGGGTCATCGGCGAAGGGCAGGGCCTCGGCCTCAGTGCCACTTCGTCGCGCCACGACTGCCGCCTTTGATCGATCTCCACCGGCTGCCACCGTTGATCTGACGCCGGCGTCCTTGGCGGCGACACTAGGTCGCAGGGAAGGCGCGAGCAAGGCGACCCGCCGACGGAATCGATTACCGCCCATGGGCATTCAACGTAAACTGCAGCTTTATGGTTACGGGGAGTCGGGCGCGCCTGGCTGACCGTTTGACAGCCGTAGCTTCCTCTTGGGACCATGAATGAACATTCATTCACACGCTTTGGAGCCTCATATGTCCTGGACCTCTCACGACATCCCCGACCAGGCCGGTCGAGTAGCGGTCATCACCGGTGCCAACGGCGGGCTGGGACTCGAGATGGCCAGAGAGCTTGCCCGCAAGGGCGCACACGTCATCATGGCCGCTCGCAATCGGGACAAGGCTCAGCGGGCACGATTGGACATCCTGAGACAGATCCCGTCAGCGTCCCTTGAAGTGGTACAGCTCGACCTCGGATCACTCGCGTCCACCGAGGCCGCCGCGGCGACGATCCAAGCTGTGCACCCCCGGATCGACATTCTTGCCAACAACGCGGGTGTCATGGCAACACCGGAAGACCGCACCGAGGACGGCTTCGAGTTGCAGCTGGGCACCAACCACTTGGCGCATTTCGTGTTCACCGCCCGGCTCTTACCGGCGTTGGCCGCTACGCCAGGATCCCGGATCGTGTCCGTCACCTCGACCGCGCGACACACCGGCGCTCCGATCGACCCGGCCAATCCCCACCTGCGTGGCCGATACAGCCCGTGGCGTGCGTACGGCCAGTCCAAGCTGGCTAACCTGCATTTCGCCGTCGAGTTGCAGCGGCGCCTGTCCGCAGCCGGATCGCAGGTGCTGAGCCTGGTGGCCCATCCCGGTCTGTCCAACACCGACCTGCAGGCCGCCAGCGTGCGTAATACCGGTGGGGGCGCCAGCCAGAGGTTCTTCCACGTCCTGGCCCAGAAGACCGGTATGTCCCCCGCCCAGGGGGTGCAACCGCAACTGCGAGCGGCCACCGACCCGAAGGCCAAGGGTGGCCAGCTCTACGCCCCACGCTTCGTCAACAACGGACCGGCCGTCCACCGCCCGCTGCTGGGTCGTTCTGTGGCCAGTAAGCCCGCGCAGACGTTGTGGGCGGTGTCGGAGCGCGAGACCGGTGTCTCCTTCGACGTGGCGGCATTGGTCGGCACGGCGTCGGTGTGAGCCCGTCCAGCGGCGTCGATCGGGCCGCCGCCGTACGGCAGGCGCTGCTGGAGCTCGTCGCCGATCGAGGCCTGCACGGCGCCTCGATGGGCGAAGTTGCTCGTCGTGCGGGAGTGGCCGCCGGCACAATTTACGTGCACTACGCCGACAAGGACTCGTTGATCCTCACGGTCTACGCCGAGGTCAAACGCGACCTAGGGCTGGCCGCCGCCGCACAGTGGGATTCCGGAGTTTCTCCGGAGGAGCGTTTCCTCGGTGCCTGGCATCGGGTCCACGCCCACCTCCTCGAGCGGCCGGAACGGGCGCGGTTCCTGCTCCAGCTCGAGGCTTCGCCCTACGCCAAGGCTGTGCACCATATCGATGACGAGGTGGCCGGCGTGTGGTCGGCCATGATCGCTGAGCTTGGCCAGATCTTGGTCGATCTACCCCCCGACGTGCTCTACGACCTTGCCCTCGGTCCAGCCGTCACG